>JAWWPV010000299.1:0-2932 GCA_033854775.1 Trebonia sp. | reverse complement strand
ACGGGCAGAGGCCAGGTCACTAAAGCCTGACTTCTGTCCTATTTGGCGTCCCAGTGCGCAATAAAGGCGGATCCCCTGCCGGAATGGCGGGCACCGTGCCGAATGCCATGTCCTTAGTCCCGCTTGCCGTGCTCGGCCCGGATTAAAGCCGAGCCAGCCCGCCTATCCGCGCGCCCTCTTTATCGGGAACTGGCTGCTTCCAGGCGGTGCCGGGCGGCCAGGCCTGCGCGAACTTGCTGCTAACCCGACCCGCTGGGCTGCGACAAGAGATGCGTTAAAATCAAACTATATCGATAGGATAACTAGTTATGGTGGGATGCCGTGGGGAACGCGGCGGCGGCGAGCGCCCGCGCGGCGTCCAGCGAGCCGACCAGCGGATGCGACGCGAACGCGCGCAGCGCCATGGCGGCGGCGTCGGCCGTTCGGACCGGCGCGATCAGCGCGGCGTCGGCGATGTCCCGCTCGCAGGCCCGCACCGCGGACATGAGGCCGAGCTCGTGAGCCGACGGCGCCGACACGGGAAGAGGAACCGGCCCGCTGGCGTCCACCCGGCACGGCACCTCGATCACCGTGTCAGGGGGGAGCGCCGGGACCGTCTCGCCGTTCCGCACGTTGAGGATCAGCCGTGCCGCCGGCCCTCCGGAGAGCGCGGACGCCAGGGCAATCGCGACGGACTCGTATCCGCCGGCCGCCACGTCGGCCTCGTCCCGCTCGCCCGCGCGCTCGCCGGTCCGCAGTTCCGCGAAGTAGCTGCGGTTGCGCTCGTCGTTCGCCGCCTGCCACAAGCGCGCCGCGGCCCCTGGCCCCGTGGTTCCGGACACTGCCGCCGCGGCGGCGTAGAACGCGCGCTGCCGCTCCCTGACGTGCTCGCCGCGCGTCCGCCCGGCGGCCAGGACGTCTCGCAGCGCCTCGCTGTTCGCGTAGTACCAGTACAGGTACTCGTTCGGGATCGCGCCGAGCGACCGCAGGACGTCCGCGCCGAACAGGCGTCCCTCCTCGGTCGAGCGCAGGCGCTCCGGGTCGTGCAGCAAAGCAGGCAGCAGGTCAGTGCCGGAGACCCGCAGGCCGCGCAGCCAGCCCAGGTGGTTGATGCCGAGATAGTCGGCGTCGACGCGGTCCGTCACCGCGCCGAGGGACGGGCCGGGGTCGACTCCGGCGGCGGCGCAGGCGCGGCGGACCAGGCCGACCGGGGAGTCGCAGACGCCGATCACCCGCGGCCCCAGCGCCGCGGCCATCACCTCGGTGACGATGCCAGCCGGGTTGGTCATCGAGATGACCCACGCGCCCGGCGCGAGCTCGGCTATCCGGCGGGCGATCGCGTCGACGACGGGCACGGTGCGGGCGGCGCTGGCCAGCCCGCCGGCACCGACGGTCTCCTGGCCGAGCACCCCCATGGCGAGCGCGGTCCGCTCGTCGCCGACGCGGCCGTCCAGGCCACCGGGCCGCAGGGCGGAGAATATGACATCGGCCCCGCGCAGCGCCGCGTCGAGCCCGGTGACGGGGGTCACCGGCAGCGTGCCCGTGACCGCATCGCCGCCAAGCACGCCGGCGATCACGGCGAGCCGGGCCGGATCGGTGTCATACAGGACCACCTGAGACACCGGCAGGCCGCTGGACGCGAGCTGCCGGGCGATGAGCGGCACCCGGAAGCCGCCGCCGCCGAGAATAGTGACGCGCACGCACCGGACCTTACCGGCCGGCCGGGCGCGGACCCCGAGGAGGGGCGATGAGCGACCACACGTTCGACCTGTTCGTGAACGGGACAGTCTTCCTCGACGTCGTCTTCACCGGGCTGCCGTCGCTGCCCGTGCGCGGTACCGAGGTGCAGGCGTCCGGCATGGGATCATGCCCCGGCGGCATCGCGAACCTCGCGATCGCCGCGAGCCGCCTCGGGGTGCGGACGTCGCTGGCCGCCGCGTTCGGCGACGACGTCTACGGGGATTTCTGCTGGTCGACGCTGACCGAGCAGGAGGGCGTCGACCTCACCTACGCGCGCCGGTTCTCCGACTGGCACTCGCCGGTCACGGTCTCCATGGTGGTCGAGCGGGACCGGGCGCTGATGACGCACATGCACCCCCCGCCCGTGCCGGCCAGCGAACTGCTCGGCACCATCCCCAGGGCCAGGGTCGGCTTCGCGCACCTCGATCCCGAGCCGCGCGAGTGGTTCGGCGCGGCGGCTGCGGACGGCATGCTGCTGTTCGCCGACACCGGCTGGGATCAGGACGAGAAGTGGTCGCCGAGCGTCCTGGACCAGCTGGAGAGCTTCCACGCCTTCCTGCCCAACAGCGTGGAGGCGATGGCCTACACCCACACCGACGACCCGCACGACGCCCTGCTCGCGCTGGCCGAGCGGGTGCCGGTCGCGGTGGTCACCTGCGGCGGGCAGGGTGCGATCGCCATCGACTCGACCACCGGCGAGCAGGAGTGGGTCCCCGCGCTGCCGGTCAACGCCCACGACCCGACCGGGGCCGGGGACGTCTTCGGGGCCGCGTTCGTGCTCGGCACCCTGCACGAGTGGTCGCTGCAGCAGCGCCTGCAGTTCGCGAACCTGTGTGCGGCACTGTCGGTGCAGCACGTCGGCGGCTCGCTCGCCGCGCCGGGCTGGGGCGACATCGTCGACTGGTTGTCCGGCGTGCGGGCGCGCGCCGACAACGGTTCGCGCACCGCCGCCGAAACGGCGGCGGCCTACGCGTTCATCGAGGACGTTTTGCCCGAGTCGGGCCGAATTTCCGTCCGTCGCGCGCGGGCGACGATCGCCCGCGGTTCGGACGCCTGATCCCTCACCGATCAGGCGTCAGCTCACGCGGACCGCTGCGAGAGCAGGGACTCACGCTCGTCAACCGACAGTCCGCCCCACACGCCGTACGGTTCGCGGGCCTGCAAAGCCCACCGCAGGCACGACTCCACCACCGGGCAACCGGCACATACCGCT
>JAWWPV010000298.1:0-5379 GCA_033854775.1 Trebonia sp. | reverse complement strand
CCTTGGGCACCGCCCGCGGCTGTATGTCTGGCTTTAGACGCCTACTACCGACGGGAGCTGGTCGAAGCCGTCGAGGCCGTCGTCGAGCGGGCCGCCCGCCCCTGGGACGCTTACGCCGCCGCGCTCGACTGGCAGGCGCTCGCCGGGGATCCGCAGGCCAGGCTCGCGGAGGGCGCCGGCCAGGACCGGCTCGTTCTGTAGCTCGGCCAGGGCAAAGTTGTCGGAAACCTCGCGGAAGACCTGTGAGAGGGGCGTTTCGAGGGCTGCGCAGATCGCAGCGAGGAGCTCGGAGGACGCTTCCTTGCGGCCGCGCTCCACCTCTGACAGGTAACCAAGAGACACTCGCGCGGACGCGGACACCTCACGCAGAGTGCGACCCTGCCTGACGCGCAGCCGACGTAGCACGTCGCCGAGCAGTTGACGAAGCAGCACCATCGTCGCACTCCCTTCCTGATGCGCAACCGCTTGCCGGGGGTTCACTGCGAAGTTACCGGATCGCGACCATTGCTAACTCCACCGTACCTGTCAGTACGGTAAATTCGCGAGGCCACTACCCGGTGTGTTCACTCTTGACGTAACACTGTAATCACGGACACTCTTCCCTAAGCCTGCCCAGTAGCAAACCAAGTACCTGTTCCACAGTCAGTCTACGTACCTCGTCCCGGGTTCCTGCCAGCGCCATCGTTCGCACCACGGTGTCGCCGGCCAGGCTCACGGCGATGTGCACGGTGCCCGCCGGGTGGCCGTCCTGGGGACCAGGACCCGCCACGCCCGTGGTGGCCACCCCGATCGTGGCCCCGAGGCGCTGTCGTACGCCGTCGGCCATGGCCGCCGCCACCGGGGCGTAGACCGGGCCGTGCCGCTTGAGCATGCCGACGTCCACGCCAAGCACCTGGGCCTTGAGCTCGGTCGCGTAGGCGATGACACCGCCACGGAACGCGTTCGAAGAGCCGGGCACGTCGGTCAGGGCGGCCGCGACGAGTCCGCCCGTCAGCGACTCGGCGGCGGCAACAGTCTCGCCGGCCCGCGTGAGCAGCCCGATGATCTCCGTGGCCAGTTCGCGGGCGGCCTGACCCGCCACGCCATCCGTCATCCGTCCTCCACAGAGAAAACACCTGGTGCTCAGTCACCACGCAGCTTAGGCCCGCGCGGGACGGGGGGCCGCCCTCGGGGGGAAACAGCCAGTACTCAGTCGCCACGCAGCTTTAGTCGGCGCAGGACGGGCCTGATACGGTCGCGGGCTTTGCGGTCAGGGCCGCCTTGCGCAGGCATCGGGGGGTACGGGCCATCGGGGTCTGTTGTGTCTCCAGGGGGCACTGTGTCACCACGGGAGGTAGCCTCCGCATCATCTGCCTTGTCACGCGGGGTCTTGCTCATCCGTACCGCGCGTACAACGTAGTCCGCTCCTGTCACCAGCGTTACCGCGAGCGCGGCGCCCATCACAACCTCCTTGATCACGGCGGGCAGGCCGAAGGAGGGGGGCAGCACGTACAGGCAGATCGCGACGATCTGGAGCAGCGTCTTCAGCTTGCCGCCCTGGCTCGCCGCGATGACGCCGCGCTTGATGACGGCGAAGCGCAGCGCCGTGATGCCGATCTCGCGGGCGAGGATCAGCCCGGTGACCCAGCCGGGCAGCTCGCCGAGGACCGACAGGGTGATCAGCGCCGCCCCGGTCAGCGCCTTGTCCGCGATCGGGTCCGCGATCTTGCCGAAGTCGGTCACCAGGCCGCGCTTGCGCGCCAGCTGGCCGTCGAGGAAGTCGGTGAACGACGCGCCACCGAACGCCGCGAGCGCGGCGAGCCGCCAGCCGGTGCCGCCCTGAACGAGGCAGAACACGAAGACAGGCACGAGGAAGATCCGCACCACCGTCAGCACGTTGGCGACGTTGACGATGCCCACGGGCGGAGGCACCGTGACCTCTCTGGGGGTTTCCTGCGCGTCGTTCACGGTAACCGGGTCAGGCGCGGGCGACCAGGTCGGCGCCGACTGACTCCACCACCTGCGCGGTCACCAGGTCGCCGGGAGCGAGCGGCCGGCCGGCGAGCACCGTCGTCGATCCGTCGTCGGGTCCCTGGTGTGCCGCCCGGCCCTCGTACGCCCCGTCGCCTGCCACCTCTTCGATGAGCACCTCGACCGTCTCGCCGACCCGGTCTTCCGCGCGCTGCGCCATGAGCTCGTCGGCCAGGTCGTGGAAATCGCGCACCCGCCGGTCGACCTCGTCCTGCGGCAGCTTGTCCCCGGCGGCGAAGCCGGCCGCCTCGGTGCCGTCCTCGTCGGAGTAGCCGAAGACACCGACCGCGTCCAGCCGGGCCTCGTTCAGGAACAGCTCAAGCTCGCGGAGGTCCTCGGCGGTCTCGCCAGGGAAGCCGACGATGAAGTTGGACCGCACGCCCGCGTCCGGCGCGAGCTGCCTGATCCGCTCGATCAGGTCGGTGAACCGCGCGCGGTCGCCGAACCGGCGCATCCGGCGCAGCACCGGGCCGCTGGCGTGCTGGAACGACAGGTCGAAGTACGGGGCCACACCCGGGGTCGAGGCCATCACGTCGATCAGGCCCGGCCTGACCTCGGCCGGCTGCAGGTAGCTGACCCGGACGCGCGCGATGCCTTCGGTCTTGGCCAGCTCGGGCAGCACCGTCTCAAGCAGGCGCAGGTCGCCGAGGTCCTTGCCGTAGGAGGTCGAGTTCTCGCTGACGAGTATCAGCTCGCGCACGCCGTCGCCGCCGAGCCAGGCGGCCTCCTTGAGGAGCTCGTGGGGCCGCCGGGAGACGAAGGAACCGCGGAAGGACGGGATGGCGCAGAACGAGCAGCGGCGGTCACAGCCGGAGGCAATCTTCAGCGGAGCGGCCACGCCGCCCACCAGGCGCCTGCGGAGCACCGTGGGCCCGGAGGCCGGGGCGATGCCAGGCGGCAGGTCGGTGAGGTCGACGCCGGACGCGACAGCCTGAGCCTCGCGGGCTTGCTGGCGGCTCGCCGGGCTCACCGGCAGCAGCGTGCGTCGCTCCCTGGCGACGAGCGCTGCCCGCTTCCTGCCCGCGAGCACGTCGTCGAGCCGGGCGGCGATGTCGGCGTAGTCGTCGAAGCCGAGTACCTGGACATCGACGCGCTCGTCCTCTTCCTCTTCCTCGTCAGCCTCGTCGAACGACGTGGCGAGGTCGGAGCCGTAGCGCTCGGCCAGGCAGCCGACGGCCGCGACCTTGGCGCCGGAGGCGCCCGCCTTGTACACCGCTTCGATGGACTCGGTCTTGGCCGCCTCGATGAAGCCGCACGTGTTGACGAGGACGACGTCCGCGTCTTCCCCCTCGCCCCGCAGCATCCAGCCGTCCGCCGCGAGGCGCGCGGCGAGCTCTTCCGAGTCCACCTCGTTGCGCGCGCATCCAAGCGTGACCAGGCTTACGGTACGGGAATTAGACACGAACTGAGGGTACGTGATCGGGCAACGCCATCTGGTCACCGGTCCCGCATATGGACGGGCCCGCGCGGCCCGCTCCGGCCACGCACGCGAGGGTAATGGGACGCGACCAGGGTCAGCCGCTTACGTTCGGCATAATCAGCCGACTTTGACGGGGGTCTTGCTTGACGGGTTGACGCTCAGCGTGACCACCTGGACCGTGTTCATCTGCTCGGCCTTGCCGTTCACGGTCAGCTTCACGCCCCGCGGGTTGCCGATCACCATCGACACCGGGTGCTTCTCGTCCCAGGTCCTGGTCTGGCCGGCGGGGATAGTGATCTGGGACAGCGACGCGCCCGTGGGGCTGTTGAACCCGACCCAGCAGTCAGCGATGGCGGTCAGCTTGATGACCGCCTCGTTCTTCGGCGCCGCCTTGTGCGTGACCGGCTTGGTGGTCACCTTCGGCTTCGCCGTCGCGACCGGCCGCACCGTCGCCGCCGCCGCCGTCGCCGTCGGTTTCGCGCCGCGGGTGGAGACCACGTGGTAGGCACCGAAGCCGATCACGGCGAGCAGCGCCACCGCGAGCACCCGCCCGAGGTGCAGGTTCCTCGGCTCGCGGATCTTGATCGGGGTCGCGGGCTCGAAGATCTGCGACGCGCGCATGCTGCCCGGCGGGTGCTCCTCGTCGTACTCCCTGATCAGCGGCACCGGGTCGACCCCGACCACTTCCGCGATCGACCGGATGTGCCCCCGGGCGTAGAAGTGGCCGCCGCAGGGCGAGAAGTCGCCCTGCTCGATCGCCCGGACGATCGATTCTCGGATCCGGGTCTGCTGGCTTACCTGAGTGATAGTGAGACCGGCCTGACGTCGCGCCTCCGCCAAGGTGTCACCGATGCTCACGTGCGCCTCCAGGAAGGTCTCGTCCCTGAACTCTTCTTACCCAGTGAACTGTACTAGTCACTCAAAGTAACGCCTCATGGGGTCGGCTGCTCGCGAATTGCCCGTGACACGCCCAGAATTGTGGTCCCGCTCACCCGCCGCGAAGGGAGGTCAGCACCTCGTCGAGGTCATCTGGCCGCTTCAAGACGTCCCGCGCTTTGGAACCTTCGCTTGGCCCGACGATACCCCTGCTCTCCAGCAAGTCCATGAGCCGGCCCGCCTTCGCGAAGCCGACCCTCAGCTTGCGCTGGAGCATGGACGTCGAGCCGAACTGGCTGGTGATGATGAGCTCGGCCGCGGCGATCAGCAGCTCAAGGTCGTCGCCGATCTCGCCGTCGATGTCCTTGGTCTTCTCCGGCGCCGCCGCGACTTCCTGCCGGTACTCGACCTGCTGCTGCTGCTTGCAGTGCTCGACAATGTCTCGGATCTCCTTCTCGGAGACGAACGCGTTCTGTAGCCGCAGCGGCTTGGACGCGCCCATCGGCAGGAACAGCGCGTCGCCCTGGCCGACCAGCTTCTCCGCGCCCGGCTGGTCGAGGATGACCCGTGAGTCGGCGAGGCTCGATGTCGCGAACGCGAGCCTGCTTGGCACGTTGGCCTTGATCAGGCCCGTGACGACGTCGACGGACGGGCGCTGGGTGGCGATCACCAGGTGGATGCCCGCCGCCCGGGCCAGCTGGGTGATCCGGACGATGCTGTCCTCGACGTCTCTTGGCGCGACCATCATCAGGTCGGCGAGCTCGTCGACCACGACCACCAGGTACGGGTACGGGCGCAGCTCGCGCTCGGAACCCGGCGGGAGGGTCACCTTGCCCGCCCTGACCGCCTTGTTGAAGTCGTCCACGTGCCTGAACTCGAAGGCCGCGAGGTCGTCGTAGCGGGTCTCCATTTCGCCGACCACCCACTCGAGGGCCTCGGCGGCCTTCTTCGGGTTGGTGATGATCGGCGTCATCAGGTGCGGGATGCCCTCGTAGATGCTCAGCTCCACCCGTTTCGGGTCGACCAGGATCATCCGCACCTCATCCGGCCGCGACCGCATCAAGATGCTGGTG
>JAWWPV010000297.1:0-9609 GCA_033854775.1 Trebonia sp. | reverse complement strand
GCCGCCGCACCCGCCTGGTCGACTGCCCGCGCCGCGCGTCGTGACCGTTAAGCGAATGAAAGCCCGGCAGGGGTGTATGCGACCCCGACGTGGCACCCTCACCACCCGCCGCGGCGACACCCGAGCCGGCCGTCGCGCCGCTGGCGGGCTCCTCGTCCGCGTCGTCGTCGCCGATCGCGGCAGGGACGAGCGGGGCGCGCTGGTACTCGGCGATCACCGCCATCGCGGCCTCGGGAAGGTAGGAATGACCGGGACCTGCCTGAGTGGCGAACGAGCCCAGCCTGCCCAGGATGGTGGCGTCCGTCGGTCGGTCGCGTGGCACGCGCTGGAGGCAGGGCGCGACCAGGTCGGCCAGGTCCCCCGGCATGCCGGTCAGGTCGGGCGGCTCGGTCGCGAGCCGGACGAGGATGTCCATGACGGTCTCGCCCTCGTACGGCGCGTGGCCGGTCGCGGCGAACACGAGCGTCGCGCCGAGCGAGAACATGTCGCTGGCCGGCGAGGCCTGCGTGGCGTCCCTGGCCTGCTCGGGCGCCATGTAAGCGGGGGTGCCAGAAGCCCCGCGGGTGGTGGTGAGCTGGACGCGCTCGGCCGCCCTGGCGATGCCGAAGTCGATTACCCGCGGCCCGTCCGGGGCCACGAGCACGTTCGACGGCTTGACGTCGCGGTGCAGCAGCCCCGCGCCGTGAATGGACTGGAGCGCCTCCGCGCAGCCGGCCGCGAGCCAGCGTACGGCGGGCACGGGCAGCGGGCCCGCCCTCTTCACGAGCGTGCTCAGCGAGGGCGCGGGGACGTACGCGGTGGCCACCCAGGGCAGGTCCGCGTCCGGGTCCGCTTCGATGACCGCGGCGGTGAACACGCCGCTCACCCGGCGGGCGGCCGCCACCTCGCGGGCGAACCTGGCGCGGAAGTCGGCCTCCTCGGCCAGCTCGACCCTGATCGTCTTCACCGCGACCAGGCGCCCGGCCGTGGAGCGGGCAAGGAACACCTGGCCCATCGCCCCGGCGCCGAGCTTCCCGATGATCGCGTAAGGGCCGATCCGTTCGGGGTCCCAGCGGCGGAGCGGCAGCACGATCGATTGCGGCATCGTCGGCTCGCCTTCCGTCAGCGCAGTTGCTTCGCCACAATAATGCACAATTGGCGCGCTGTCGGGCAGCGAACGGTCCTGGCCGGCCCAACATTGAACCAACATCGTAACCCCGGGGACTCGAGAGTCCAGCCGGGCCATTCCTGCCATTATTCTAGTATTTGTCCGGTTAATGGCGAAGTCACGCACCCGTTCGGATCAATAAATTGGAATATCCGAAGCGATGGCGGCTGGGCTCGCGAATCTCGAGCCATGACGCCTTGGCGCGGCCAAGCCGCTGATGAGGCGCCCGCTGTGTTTGGGCGTGGTGACCCGTCGGCGATGCGCGTGGTAACTTGTCCGGACACTTATCGTCGGCGGGGGCAGCATGAGACGCGGATTAGTGCAGCGGTATCCCGATGAACTGCCCCGCGAAGTGACCGGGTTCGTCGGCCGCGGCCGCGAGCTTGGCGCGCTGGCCGGCCTGCTCGGGGCGGTAAGGCTGGTGACGGTGACCGGCACGGCCGGCGTCGGTAAGACACGCGTCGCGCTGCGCGCCGCCACCTTGGCCGGCGAGGGGTTCGCCGACGGCGTGCGCTTCGCCGAGCTGGGCGAGCTGCGCGATCTCGACCTCGTTCCGCATACGGTCGCGGCCTGCCTCGGGCTGCCTGAGCAGGACGCCCGTTCCGGGACGGACGCCGTGGTTGACTACCTGAGCGACCGCAACGCGCTGCTGGTCCTTGACACGTGCGAGCACGTGATCGGCGGGTGCGTGCCGCTCGTCGGCGCCCTGCTCCGCGAGGCGCCAGGGGTGACCGTGCTTGCCACCAGCAGGCAGCCGCTTGACATGCCGGGAGAGCATGTCTTCCTGCTGCCGCCACTGCCAGTTCCCGAGCCGGGTGAGGCCGAAGGCGGCGACGCGGTTGAGCTGTTCGCCCAGCGCGCCGCGGCGGCCGTACCCGGCTTCACCGTCTCCGCTGCGAACCGCTGCGACGTCGTCGAGCTGTGCCGGCGGCTTGACGGCATCCCGCTGGCGATCGAACTGGCCGCCGTTCAGCTGCGGGCCACCTCCCTCCGGGCGCTGTCCGGCCGGCTTGAGCACCGTTTCCTGATGCTTACCGGCGGCCGGCGCGTCGCCCTGCCGCACCAGCAGACCCTCCGCACGGCGATCCAGTGGAGCTACGACTTGTGCTCGCCGGCCGAACGGCTGCTGTGGACCCGGCTGTCGGTGTTCGCGGGCTCGTTCAGCATCCCGGCCGCCCAGGACGTCTGCGCGGGGGGTTCCCTGGACCGAGGGGAGATCCTGCCGGCGCTGATCGGGCTGGTGGACAAGTCGGTTGTGCTGCGCCCCGAGGAGGATGAGCCGCGGTACCGGCTGCTTGACACGATTGGCGAGTTCGGTGCCGAACTGCTCGCGGAATCTGGCGAGCAGGCCGCCGTCCGGGGCAGGCACGTCGCCTATTTCACCAGCCTTGCCGAGGACTTCGGTCACCATGACAAGGACGGCGATCAGCTGGCCCGCGTCCGCGAGCTGCGCGGCGAGCACCCGAACATCCGGGCCGCCCTCGGCTACGCGCTCGGCGCGCCGGGGGCGCCAGGGGACGAGCGGCTGGCCGCCAGGCTGGCGTCGGCCCTGCGCCCGTACTGGGAGATCTCCGGCCTGCTGCGCGAGGGCAGGCACTGGATGGACAAGATCCTCACGCGGTTCCCTGGACCGTCGGCCGAGCGCGGCCGGCTGCTGCTTACCCGCGGTGTCCTGGCCATCTTCCAGGGCGAGCTCCGCGACGCGATCGCCGACCTGGAAGCGAGCACGGAGCTGTCCGAGGCGGCCGGGGACGCGCTGGCCTGTGCCCTTGGCCACACCTACCGGTGCCTCGCGTTCGTGTTCTCTGGCCGCCACGCCGAGGCGGCGGCGGCCGGCGCCACCGCCGAGGAACGCCTGCGCGCGGTCGGCCACCTGAGCGGCCTGGTTTCCCTCGACATCCACCTGGGCTACCTGCACCTGCTGGCCGGCGAGCCGCACCTGGCCATCGAGCGGTGCGCGCAGGGGCTGCGCCGCCTGGACGACGGCGAGCGGTGGGCGCGCAGTTACCTGAAGGTCATCACGGCACTTAGCCTGTTCCTGCGCGGTGAGACGGAGGCGAGCGCGGTCGCGGCCCGCGACTCGCTGCGGATGAAGCACGAAGTCGGCGACCTTACCGGGATGGCGTACTGCCTGGAAACGCTCGCCATGGTCGCGGCAGGACAGGGCCGGTTCTCGCGCACCGCCTGGCTGCTCGGGGCGGCAGACACGCTGTGGGAGCGAACCGGCAAGCGCCTCGGCGGCACCGCCGCCATCGAGGGGCTCCACCAGCGGGCCGAGGGCACCGCACGGGACGGACTCGGCGGCAAGCGCTACGAGCGGCTGTTCCGTGACGGCGCCGGCCGGGGGCTCGGTGAGATCGTCGGCCTCGCGACCGGTGACGCGGACAGGCTGCCGCCGGTATCGCGCGGCCAGCTGACCGGACGGGAGCGGGAGGTCGCGGCGCTGGTCGGCGAGAGCCTCACGAGCGCGCAGATCGCCCGGCGGCTCGTCATCTCACGCCGCACTGTTGACACTCATATCGCCAGCATCTACGCCAAGCTGGGCGTCTCCTCCCGCGTTCAGCTGGTCACCTGGCTCGGCGCGCAGTCAGCCAGGACGCCAGGGACCGACCCCGGCTGAGTACCATGCCCGCCATGACCCAAACGGGGCGCAGGGACGCGCTTGTGGCCCTGCTGACGGCCGCGGCCGGCGCGACGAACGTGCTGAGCCTGATCGCGCTCGGCGGCGTGCCCGCCAGCATCATGACCGCCAACCTCGTGCTTGTCGGCCTGAGCGTCAGCCGCCACCAGGGCACGCTCGGCTGGCACGCGGGTGTGGCGCTTGCCGGGTTCGTCGTTGGCGTGTTCCTCGCCAGCAGGCTCGCCCGCGCCCACGACAAGGGCGCCGACGTGACCAAGCGGTCCGTGTGGCCGCGCCCGGTCACGGTCGCGATCGCCGCCGAGGCGCTTCCGCTGGCCGGGGTGGCGGTCGGCTGGGGGCTGGCGGGGGGCCATCCGGCCGGGGCCGTGCAGCTAACCTTGTGCGCGGCGGCCGGCTTCGCGATGGGCATCCAGAGTGCGGCCGTCCGCGCGCTCGGGGTCGCGGGCCTGTCGAGCACGTTCTTCACCGGCGCGCTGACGGAAAGGGTCCGCGACCTGGCCGGGCCCGGCCCGCTCCGCTGGTCTCGCGATGCGACGGGGCTGGCCGCGCTGGTCGCCGGCGCGGCCGCGGAGGGCGCCGTGCTGACCTACGGGCAGGACCGGCTCGGGCCGCTGCTGCCGCTGGTCCTGGTCTGCCTTGTGGCGGCGCTGAGCCTGCGCGGGTTCAGCCGGGAAGGATGAACCTCTCGACGGCGGTGGCGAAGCCCTCATCGGCATTGGACGTGGTGATCCGCCGGGCGGCGTGCTGCACTTCAAGGCTGGCGTTGCCCATCGCGATGCTCAGCCCGGAGTGAGCGAACATCAGGACGTCGTTGGGCATGTCGCCGATCGTCGCGATGCTGCCGGCGGGGATCGAGTCCGTTCGCGACAGGTACTGGGCGACCGCGCCCTTGTTGGCGTCCGGGTGCGTGACGTCCAGGTAGTAGGGCTGGGAACGGGCGGCGGCCACGTGGTCGCCGAACTTGTCGTGTGCGGCCTGCGAGGCGCGGGCGACGGCGTCCAGGTCGTCGCTGACGCCGACCAGCTTCGCGACGTCGCTGGTGAGCCCGTCGAAGCTGTCCATCACCTTCGGCTCGAACCGGACGGTCGCCGTTTCCCTGGCCACGTGGGCGCCCTTGGGGTCAGGGACGTACCAGTCGGCGCCGCGGTAGACCCAGGTGTCCAGGCCGAACGACTTGTTCAGCTCCGCGACAGGCACGACAAGCTCCTCGGGGATCACCCGCTGCTCGATCACCGACATGTCACGGTTGACCAGGATGCCGCCGTTGAACGCGGCGATGGGGGTCGTGAGGTTGAGCGGCTCGATCAGCATCGACATGCCGCGAGGCGGTCGCCCGCTCGTGACCGCGAAGAGGATCCCGGCCTCGCCCAGCCTGCGGACGGCGTCGATCGCGCGGGCGGTGAGGACCTTATCGGGGGTCACCAGCGTCCCGTCGACATCGGCAAGCAACAGCTTAATGGTGCTCTCCATAGCCAGCTGTATACCGCCCCCCGGTGGCCAGCAGGTAAACGGCCCCGGGCTTAGCCGCTCACTGGCGGGCCGCGCCAACCCGGTACGCTCTGCAAAGCGGGCTGGCGTTCGGCGGCCTTGAGCTTGTACCGTCCGGCGTGGTGCTCGTGTCCGAGTGGCGACCAGAGGGCCACGGCCCGTTCCCGTCCCCCGCAGAGGTGAGCTGCTACGGGGGAGTGGCACGCAAGCCGTGATTCAACGGCGGCCGAGTACGTGCAGGAGCGTGTCAATTTGAAGAGAGAATTCAGCTGGCGCGGTCGCGAATGTGGGCGGGGACCGGTATCTCCTCGCGCAGCTGCGGGTCTGGCACCGGTGAGCCGAACGTGACGGAGACCGGCAGCACGCCGGCCCACACGTCAAGGTCGTAGTCCTCGGGCTCGTCCGCGGGCATGCCGGCGCGGACCTTGACCGAGGCCTCCGTGAGGGGGAGCGAGAGCACCGCCGTGGCCGCCATCTCCTTGGTCGTTGGCTGCCTGGCGGCGGCCCACCGGCCCGGGATGAGGTGGTCGGTGATGAGCCGCAGCGCCTGCCAGCGCTCGTCGTCGTCGGTGACGACAGTCGCCGTCCCGAAGATGACGGCGCTGCGGTAGTTCATCGAATGGCTGAACACCGAGCGGGCGGCGACGAGCCCGTCCATGTGCGTAACGGTCACGCAGATCCGCTGGCCGTCCGCCGCCCAGAACGCGCCGTTCGCCGACGACCCGTGCAGGTACAGGGTGTCGCCGTCGCGTCCGTAGGCGGTAGGCAGGACGACCGGGGTGCCGTCGGACACCACGCCGAGGTGGCAGATCAGGCCGGCGTCGAGGACCTCGTAGAGGGCGGCGCGGTCGGTCTGGGCGCGCTCACGGTGCCTGCGCAAGGTGGTGCGCGGCGTGCTGGACAAGGGCGTGGCGTCAGTGCTCATGATCCCGTAGCCTAGGCGGCAATTGGACTGGCACAAAGAGCCAATCACGGAGAAGTTACGATGACCACTTTGCCGTCTGGCCTGCCGGTCGTGGTGGACCGCGCCGCTCGGACGCCGCTCGCCGTCCAGATATCCGCCCAGCTTGAGCTGGCCGTCACCGGGGGCGTGCTGCGAGCGGGAGACCGGCTGCCGTCCAGCCGCGACCTGTCGGCCAGCCTCGGCGTCAGCAGGACCGTGGTGACGAACGCGTACGCCCGCCTCTTCGCCGAAGGCTGGCTTGAGGGCCGCCACGGCTCAGGCACGTACGTCGCCGACGTCACCCCGCCCCCGATGGAAGCGCTCGGCAAAGCAGACGCGCCGGATCAGGGGCCGGGCCGGACGCACCGCCGCGGGTCCGCGTGGGCTGATGTTCCGAGTACTCCCGAACGGAATCGTGTTTCACCCCGTCCCCTCGCTGCCCATCGCGGGTCGAAGGGGCCAGTGGACCTGATCGACCTGCAACCCGGGATCTCCTGGGCCGAGGGGATCGAGCCCCCTATGTGGCGGCGCGCGTGGCGGCAGGCCGGCGCGCACCTCCCGTCCCGCTGGCCCGACCCGCACGGCCTCCCCGCGCTGCGTGAGGAGATCGCCGCCTACCTGCGCAGGTCCCGTGGCCTCGCCGTCACCCCGGCGCACGTCCTGGTCACCCAGGGAGTCTCAAGTGGCCTCGCGCTGCTGGCGGACGCATCGCTCACCCCGGGCGACAAGGCCGGCATCGAAGAACCCGGCTACCCCACGGGACGTGAGGTGCTGCGCCGGGCCGGGGCGCGGATCGTGCCCTGCCGGGTCGACGCGCACGGCATCGTCCCCGACGAACTGCCCGGCGACCTCAAGCTGCTCTACACCACCCCCGCGCACCAGTACCCGCTTGGCGGCCGTCTCCCGGTGAGCCGCAGGCAGGCGCTCGTCGCGTGGGCGCGGGCCACGGGGGCGCTTGTCGTCGAGGACGACTACGACAGCGAGTTCCGCTACGACGTCGGCCCGCTGCCCGCGCTGCACAGCATGGACCCCGACGTCATCGTTTACCTGGGCACCGCGTCGAAGATCCTGGCAACCGCATTGGGCGCGGGCTGGCTCGTCGCACCGCCCGGGCTGGTGGACAAGCTGGCGGCCCTGCGCCCGCGGCTTGGCGCCCGCATACCAGAAGCGGTCCAGCACGCCGTGCTCGCCTTGCTGCGCTCCGGCGACCTGGAACGGCACGTCCGCAGGATGCGCCTGGAGTACGCCCGCCGCCGCGCCGCACTGGTCGACGGCCTGGCCCAGGCGGACCGCGACGCTGGCCGCAACACGGGCGCCAACGGGCACCGGGCATCGGCGCGAGTGCCGTTCCGGCTCCTCGGCGACACGGCTGGCATCCACGTGGTGCTTGAGCTGCCAAGCGACTACCCCGCCGCCCGCCTGGTCGACGCGGCCGCCGCCCGCGGCGTCGCGATCTACCCGCTCGACCGCTACTTCGCCGGCCCGCCCACGATGAGCGGCCTGATCCTCGGCTACGGCACGGCCACCCTGCCCCAGGTCCGCCGCGCGGCCGCGGAGCTTGCCCAGCTGCTCACCAGCCGCCCCGAGCGGGATCGGTAGGCCGCGGGCTCAGCCGGTCATGTTGAAGGCGGCAATCACCTTGGTCGGACGCAGCCGGACCGCGAGCTCGCCGGGAACGCCGTTGCGCTTGCCGACCTCCTCCGCGCGGTCCTGACCCATGTACCGCGCGGCGATCGCGGTGGCGGTGCGCACCAGTTCTGCTGGCTCCTCCGACAGCTCGGCGGCGCCCTGGACCTGGACGAAGCCGTACGGCGGCTCCTCCAGGTCGACGCAGAGCGTGGCCCTGGGATCGCGTGCCAGCGCCCTGCCCTTGGCCGTGTCCTTGCCCGTGTTGAAGACGAGGGTGCCGTCCTCGACGATGAACCAGACAGGGACCACGAGCGGCCTGCCGTCGGCGCTGGTGTAGGCCAGCTTGCCCGTTCGGGTACCCGCGCTGAGGAAGGCGCTGATCTTGGGGTCTGTCACCGATGCCACGTGCTCAGTCTAGTAACCCGGCCACGGGGCCACCTGGCCCGCCCGGGCTAACCTGCCCTGCCCGGTAAGCGCGACGGTGACTCCGACGCCGATCATGGCCAGGCCGCCCGCGCCGCCAACGAGCTCGTACCGGCGCGGCGACCTGGCGAACCAACCGCGGACCACGCTGGCGGCCAGCCCCCAGGTGCAGTCGGAGGCCAGCCCAAGGCAGACGGAGATGAGGGCCAGCAGCAGCATCTGCGCCGGAACGTTCCCCGCACCCCGGTTGACGAACTGGGGGAGGATCGCGCCGAACAGGATGTACGCCTTCGGGTTGGTCACGCCGACGATAACGCCGTCCCGCAGCGCTCGCCAGCCATCGCTCGCGCCGCCGGCCTGCGCCATTGCCGATGCGAGCGAGTGCCGGTGCCGTATCGCCTGGACGCCGAGGAAGACCAGGTAAAGCGCCCCGGCCAGCTTGACGACGGTGAACACCTGCGCGGAGCGCTGGAGCAGGGTCCCGAGCCCGACCGCCACGCAGGCGGCCACCGCGTAGTTGCCCGCCGCGTGCCCGGCCGCGGTCGCGACCGCGGTTCGCCGTCCGTGCGACAGTGCGCGCCCGATCACGAACAGCACCCCGGGCCCGGGGATCACGATGATGACGAGCGACGCGAGCGTAAAGCCGATCAGGTGTCCCGACGAGATCATCGGCCGGCATCCCTCGCGAGTAGCCGGAGGACGGGGCCACATGCCGCGCTCATGCTCCCATTCAACCAGGCGGGCGCTACAGCGGTAAGTCCGTGACCGTCGCATAACCCGGTGCGGGTCTGGATAGGTGCGGGACATGACGGCTACGCGCAGGCAGGTGACGGTCGAGGGCGGTGGCGTGGCGCTTCCCGGTGACCTCACCATTCCCGATGACCCGTCCGGGCTCGTGCTGTTCGCCCATGGCAGCGGCAGTTCCCGGCACTCGCCGCGGAACCGGTCGGTGGCGGCAAGCCTCAATGCCGCCGGTTTCTGCACGCTGCTCTTCGACTTGCTGACTGCGGACGAGGAACGCGTGGACGCGCGCACCGGTGAGCTGCGGTTCGACGTACCGCTGCTCGCGCGGCGCCTGACCATGGCCGTCGACTGGCTCGACGGCAGCGGAGAGCGGGCGGGGCAGCTGCCGTACGGCCTGTTCGGCGCGAGCACAGGAGCGGCGGCCGCCCTAGCGACCGCGAACCAGCGCCCCGGCCGCGTCCGGGCGGTGGTGTCCAGGGGCGGCCGTCCCGACCTGGCGGGTCCGCTGCTCGCGGACCTGCGCGTGCCCGTCCTGCTCATCGTCGGCGGTGCGGACGCCCAGGTACTCGCGCTTAACGAGGCGGTACTCGGCGA
>JAWWPV010000296.1:0-9614 GCA_033854775.1 Trebonia sp. | reverse complement strand
GGTCATGGCGCAGATCGAGATCTTCACCAAGCCGGAGGAGTACCCGGTCGGCGTCTACACGCTGCCCAAGCACCTGGACGAGAAGGTCGCCCGCCTCCACCTGGACGCGCTCGGCGTCAAGCTGACCGTGCTGACCAAGGAGCAGGCCGACTACATCGGCGTCCCGGTCGAGGGCCCGTACAAGCCGGACCACTACCGTTACTGATCCGGTAGCGCGATGAGCACCGCAGCGGCCCCCCGCGGGGACGGCCCGCCGTCCCCGGCGCGGGGGTCGCGCCGGTACCGGTCCGTCCCCGGGCTCGCCGAGCTCGGGGACGGCCGCATCAGCTATTCGGAGCGGTCCATGCCGCTGCTGGCGGCTCTCGCTGCGCGGTTCCGCGCGGAGCGCCCGTTCGACGGCCTGACCATCGCCGCCTGCCTGCACGTGACGGCGGAGACGGCGGTGCTGGTCCGCGCGCTGCGGGCCGGCGGCGCGTCCGTCCGGCTGGCGGCATCCAACCCGCTCTCCACCCAGGACGACATCGCGGCCGCGCTCACGGCCCGGGACGGCGTCGAGGTCTTCGCCAAGGCCGGAGTGGACCGGGACGCCTACTACGAGCACATCGAGCTTGCGCTCGGCGCCGACGGGGCCGTCGGCCCCGACCTGGTCATCGACGACGGCGGTGACCTCGTGTCCACGCTGCACACGCGGGCGCAGCCGGCGATGCTCGGCCGGGTCCGCGGCGGGTGCGAGGGGACGACGACCGGCGTGCTCCGGCTGCGCCGGATGGCGGCCGACGGCACGCTCGCGTTCCCGGTCATCGCGGCCAGCGACACGCCGGTCACCCGGCTGGTGGACAACCGGCACGGCACCGCTCAATCGGTCATCGACGGGCTGCTGCGCGCCAGCGGGGTGCTGCTCGCGGTCAAGACCCTGGTGGTGGCCGGGTTCGGCGCGTGCGGTTCCGGCATCGCCGAGTCCGCCCGCGCGCTTGGCGCCAGGGTCGTGATCACCGAGGTGGACCCGGTGCGGGCGCTCGACGCGGTCCTGCGCGGGTTCCGCGTGCTGCCGATCGCCGAGGCGGCGCCGATCGGCGAGGTCTTCATCACCGCGACCGGCTCGACCGCGGTGATCACCGCCGAGCACCTGGCGATGCTGCGGGACGGTGCGATCCTCGCCAATGCCGGGCACTTCGACGTGGAGATCGACGTCAGGGCCCTCGCCGCCATGGCGGTTACCGTGCACACCGACGTCCGCCCGCACGCCGACGCCTACGAGCTCCCCGACGGCCGCCGCCTGCTCCTGCTCGCCGAGGGCCGCGTGGTCAACCTCGTCGCGGCCAACGGCCACCCGCCCGAGGTGATGGACCTCGCGTTCGGCATCGAGGCCCTGTCGCTCGCCCGGCTGGCGGGCAGCGCGGAGCAGCTGCCGCCCGGCGTCCACCGGGTCCCGCCGGACATCGACGCCGAGGCGGCCCGCCTGGTCCTCACCACCCTCGGCGCCAGGCTCGACACCTTGACCGAGGCACAGCAGGCCTACCGGGACAGCTGGCGCCTCGGCTCCTAGCGGCTTCCTAGGACGTCCGCAGCGTCCTGTAGGCCGAACCACTGTCCTTTCCCGGTGCCCAGACTGCCCGGGCACCGGGAAAGGACCGCGGCGCTAGAGCAGGCCGCCGACGAACGTGGTGAGCGCGGTGAGGACTGACGAGAGAAGTGCGCCTAGCATCCTTATTCCTCCGTTGTGTCTGGGCTGGTAGCTCCCCTGGCGGACCGCCATGGGCGCAGTTGCCTGTTGCTTGGGGAACCACCTCCAGGTTACCGGGACAACTACTCCTTGTAATCAATTCGACACTCAAAGTAGTCACTTGAATCATGCCCGCATCGCCTGCGCCATGACGGGGCGCGCTGGCTTCGGGATAGTTGGCGCCTCCGAACAGGTAGATATCCTCTGGACCGTGGACACGACAGCCGGGGCAGCGGTGCAGGGGAACCAGGCGGCCCCCGACCCCGGGAACGCAGATGACGGTGCGCCCCCCGGGCCGGCGGCGCAATCCTGGCTGCCCGGCCGGCGCGCCATCACGGTGTGGTTCGCGATCTTCACGGTTTACGCGGGCGCGGAGATCTTTACCCGGCACGCCGACGGCACCTGGGGTGCCTGGGCATGCGGCGGCTACGCCGTGACGACCCTCCTCTTGCTGGTCACCAGGAACTGGCTGGCCCCGCTGGCCGCCGCCATCGCCGGGGCGTTCCTCGCGCCGCTTGTCTGGATGATCGTCAAGGTGCCCGACACGTCGACCGCCGAGGTAGTGGTCATCAACCGGTCGGCGGACTACCTGGTCAGGCACGGCACGCCGTACCTGCCGGCCAACCTCATCACGGACTGGCAGCACTACAACCCTTATCTGCCGCTGATGGAACTGTTCGGCCTGCCGCGTGAGGCGGGCTTCCCCGGGCTGCTTGGCGACCCCAGGATCTGGACCTCGCTGGTCACGGTGGCCGCGCTCACCGCGGCCTTCGCGCTCATGGCCCCCGGCGCCGGCCTCGACCGCCGCCGCCAGGTAGCGGTGCTCGCCGCGATCTCCGTGTCCTCCCCGCTCGTCGCCTTCCCGCTGACGGTCGGCACCACTGACCCGCCCATCATCGCGCTCACCTGCCTGGCCCTCGCCCTGGCCGCGCGCCGACAGTTCCTCCGCGCGGCCCTGGTGCTCGCGGTCGCCTGCGCGATGAAGTCCACCGCCTGGGCCGTCGTCCCGGTGCTCGCGGTCATGGCCTGGGCCCGTGCGTCCCACCGGGTCGCGGTCAAGTTCACCGGCACCGTCGTCGGCGCCGCCGTCCTGCTCGGGCTGGCCGCCGCCCCGAACGCGCTCGCGACCCCGGACGCCATCAGGCAGAACCTGATCGACTACCCGCTGGGTACCTCCAAGTTCAAGACGGTGGCGGCCAGCCCGCTCCCTGGCCACCTCATCTCCCAGCTCGGCCACGCAGGCCACCTGACCGTGGACGCGCTCCTGCTGCTCGCGGTCATCGCGTTCGCCGCCTGGCTGCTCGCCCGCCCGCCGCGCGACGCGCGGGATGCCACGGTCCGCCTGATCGTCCTGTACGCGGTCCTGTTCACCCTCGCGCCGTCGACGCGGTACGGCTACTACGCCTACCCCCTCGCGCTCGTCGGCTGGCTGGCCCTCACCAGGTCCCCGACCGACTCCAAGGCTCAACCGGCCTCCCACCTACCGGCTCGTTTGCGCAATCTGTCCCCGCGAGGAGACCGGCGTCGGCTGACACCTGCTGCTTATCCCGAAAATATGAGACATCCGCCGGATCCCGCGCAGCCCCAGGACGCGTTACCGTCACGCGAGATATGGACCCGGCCGACCCGGCCACCACGGCACCACGGCTCCCGCAGGCCACGCAGTGGTCGGACGCTGCCGTACTAGGGGAGGCGCCAGTCGACCGGGTCCGCGCCCTGAGCCTGGAGGAGCTGGTTGGCTCGGCTGAACGGCCGGGTTCCGAAAAATCCGTTTTGCGCGGACATGGGGCTCGGGTGCGCGGACTCGATGCGCGGAATGCTGCCAAGCAGCGGGGCGAGGTTCCTGGCGTCGCGGCCCCACAAGATGGCGACCAGCGGCGCGTCCCGCTTGGCGAGGGCGCGGATCGCCTGCTCGGTCACCTCTTCCCAGCCCTTGCCGCGGTGGCTGCCCGGCTTGCCCGGCTCGACGGTGAGCACCCTGTTGAGCAGCAGCACGCCGCGCTCGGTCCAGGGCGTCAGGTCGCCGTTTGACGGCGCCGGGTAGCCAAGGTCCGCGGAGTACTCGCGGAAGATGTTGACGAGCGAGCCCGGCAACCGCTTGACACTAGGGTCCACCGAGAAACTGAGGCCGACCGGATGGCCGGGCGTGGGGTACGGATCCTGGCCGACGATCAGCACCCGCACGTCGGCGAACGGCTGCTTGAAGGCGCGCAGCACCCGGTCGCCCGCGGGCAGGTACCGCTTGCCCTCAGCGATCTGCTCGCGCAGGAACACGCCCACGTGCGCGATCTGGTCCTCAACTGGGGCGAGCGCGTCCGCCCAGCCCGCCTCAACGATGTTGCTCAACGGCTCAGCCATGCCCAGAAAATAGCGCAGGCCGCCGACAAAGGAGCGCCCGGAGGCGATCGCCGGAAAGACTGGGGATACGACACATGCGCCCGGCAGGGCGCTGCCGGGCGCCCGAAGCTGACGCTGGCTACCAGTTCTGGTTCTGGTTCTGGTCGCCTTGGATGCGGGCATTTGTCCATATTTGTCCGCGCGGTCGGAGCCGTGCCGGGGCGCCGGCCGCGCCCTCCCGGTGATACAACGACACGATCGGGCTGCCCTGTGCCTGGTAAACGGGCTCCTGGGTGGTGCGGACCTGGTAAAAAGGGGTAACCTGCGCATGCGAGCGCGGGTTATCGGCGATGGACATCACTGTCTGTCGCCGTGGGTGCTCTGCTTGGAGCCAGACACATGGAACGATGGGGCGCATGAAAGGACGTGTGCTGGTCGTCGACGACGACGCGGCGCTTGCGGAGATGCTTGGCATCGTCCTCCGCGGTGAGGGGTTCGAGCCGACGTTCGTCGCGGACGGGGACAAGGCGATGGACGCCTTCCGCGACACCCGGCCGGATCTTGTACTGCTTGACCTGATGCTGCCTGGTTCCGATGGCATCGACGTGTGCCGCCAGATCAGGGGCGAGTCCGGCGTGCCGATCGTGATGCTGACCGCCAAGACCGACACCGTGGATATTGTCCTCGGGCTCGAGTCGGGTGCCGACGACTACATCCTCAAGCCGTTCAAGTCCAAGGAACTCGTCGCCAGGATCAGGGCGCGGCTGCGGCGCACGGACGAGCCGGCGCCCGAGATGCTGCAGATCGGCGACGTGTCCATCGACGTGGCGGGCCACTCGGTCAAGCGGAGCGGCGAGACGCTGAGCCTCACGCCGCTCGAGTTCGACCTGCTCGTCGCGCTCGCGCGCAAGCCGCGGCAGGTGTTCACCCGCGAGGTGCTGCTCGAGCAGGTCTGGGGCTACCGGCACGCGGCGGACACGCGCCTGGTGAACGTGCACGTGCAACGGCTGCGGGCCAAGATCGAGCAGGACCCCGAGCACCCCGAGATCGTCGTGACGGTGCGCGGTGTCGGCTACAAGGCGGGACCTGGCTGATCGGCGGATGGAGCAGCGGTCTGCGGAACGCGTGCAGCGCGACCAACCGGATGTGCGCGATGCGTGGGAGATGGCGCTCCGGCGCAAGAAGTGGGTGCGCTGGATCGTCAGCTGGCTGCCCCACCGGCTGACAATTGCCTTCCGCACCCTGCTGCGCCTTGAGCACCTGCTCATCGCGAAGATCAGGCACCGCTGGCGCCGGTCGCTCCAGCTGCGGGTGGTCGGCACCACCCTGGTGATCTCCGCCACGGTGATCGCGGTCCTCGGCTTCTTCCTCACCGAGCAGATCGCCTCCGGCCTGCTGCTCAACGCGGAGGCCTCGGCGCGTGCTCAGGTGGTGACCGGCCTGAACACCGCCCAGTCGCAGTCCGACCTGACCGCGCCGCCGACGGATGGGCAGGTCGCGATGCAGGTCATGGCCTCTATCGACCACCTGCTCCAGCCGAGCAGCGGTACGGCAACCTACAACGTGGCCGTCGGGCTGAGCACCGACCTGAGGGGCAAGCCCGGCTACTCGCCCTGGGCGGAGACCGGCTTCGACGCCGGCGCGACGCTCCCTGCCGCCCTGGTTGCCAGCGTGCAGCAGGAACAGCTCGCGCAAGGGCAGGGCAAGACAGAGAACCTGCTGTACTACGCGCCCACCACGCTTATCCCCAACGGCGGCCAGGGCGTGCCGGCGATCGCGTTCGGCGTGCCGTTCAGCAACTCCTACCAGCTTTACTTCGTGTTCCCGCTCACCGAGGAGCAGCAGACCCTCCATCTCGTGCAGACGACGCTCATCGGCGCGGGGATCGCGCTGGTGGTGTTGCTCGCGGCGATCGCCTCGCTGGTGACCCGGTGGGTGGTGCTGCCGGTACGGCACGCGGCGCAGGCCGCGCAGCGGCTGTCCGCTGGGCAACTTGAGGAGCGGATGGTCGTCGGCGGAGCCGACGACCTCGCCGCGCTCGCCACCTCGTTCAACGACATGGCCGCCAGCCTCCAGGAGAAGCTGCACGAGCTTGAGGAACTCTCCAAGGTGCAGCGCCAGTTCGTCTCCGACGTCTCGCATGAGCTGAGAACCCCGATGACGACGATCAGGATGGCCGCGGAGATCCTCTTCGACTCGCGCGAGGAACTTCACGCGGCGGCCGCGCGCAGCACCGAACTGCTGCAAAGCCAGATTGAGCGGTTCGAGACCCTGCTCACCGACCTGCTTGAGATCAGCAGGCACGACTCGAACGTCGCGACGCTCGACGCAGAGCCGGCGGACCTGTGCGACATCGTGCGCAGGAGCGCCGACGACGCGCAGCAGCTCGCGGAGCGCCGCGGCGGCCGCATCGAGTTCCGGCTGCCCGTCCACGCCTGCATGGCCGAGGTAGACCGGCGCCGGGTGGAGCGCATCTTGCGCAACCTGCTCGTCAACGCGGTCGAACACGGCGAGGGACGCGACGTGGTGGTGACCCTGGCGGCGGACAGCGAGGCGGCCGCCATCGCCGTCCGCGATCACGGCGTCGGGCTCAGCCCGGCCGAAGAGCAGCTGGTCTTCGAGCGGTTCTGGCGCGCCGACCCGGCCCGCGCGCGGACGACAGGCGGCACCGGCCTCGGCCTCGCCATCGCACTGGAAGACGCACGGCTGCACGGCGGCTGGCTCCAGGCGTGGGGGGAGAAGGGCCGGGGCTCGGTCTTCAGGCTCACCCTCCCCAGGACGTCGGGCCAGCCCATCGCGGGCTCGCCGCTGCCGCTTGGCCCCGATGAGGCGGAGGTCATCACCAGCTCCGTCACCACGCTGGAAGCGGACCTCTCAAGGGGGCACCTTGCCTAGGGCAGCGACGCCTAGGGAAGCGACGTCAAGGGCAGCGACGTCCCTGCCGGTCAGGTCGCGGCCGGTGCTCGCCGCGCTGGCCGCACTCCTCGTCGCCGCATTGTCCGCTACCGGATGCGTGTCGGTGCCGACCGGCGGACCGGTGATCTCCTACCCGGTGACCCAGGGGACGGCCGCCCAGAACCAGCCCTACGTGCAGATCCAGCCGCAGCCGCCGGGCGCCGGCTGGAGCCCGGCGGACATTGTGCGGGGGTTCCTCACCGCCTCCGCTAGCTACGGCAATGACCCCCAGGTGGTGAAGGAGTACCTGACCCCAGAGGAACAGAACTCCTGGAATCCGTCGTGGTCAGCGGTCGTATACAAGAACGGCCCGACCCCCACGGCGCCGATTTACCCGTCCGGCGCGAAGCACCCGAAGACGGCGTCGGTGGGGATCGCCGGCGCCATCCAGGCGAGCCTGCTGGGAAACGGCAACTACTCCGTGCCGTCGGCGTCGGCGCCGGGTGGCTCGCCCGACGAGCCGTCCTTCGAGCTGGCTAACGTCGGCGGTCAGTGGCGCATCTCGTCCGCGCCACAGGAACTGCTTCTCACCAGCAACTCGTTCGCCAACGACTACCAGCTCAGAAAGCTCTACTTCTTCGATCCGCTGACCAGGTTCCTCGTTCCCGACCCGGTCTACGTGCCGGTGCGGGCCAAGCCGGGTGACCTGATGGAGGGGCTGGTCAGTGAGCTGATCGCGCCGCCGGGTGACTGGCTGTCCGGCGGGGCCACGAGAACCGCCTTCCCGCAGAAGACCAAGGTCAGCAACGTCGCGTTGAACGGCGTGACCGCGGTCGTGTACCTCACGGGCACGGCCATCGGCAAGGCAGGCAACACCGTCATGGCGCAACTCTCGGCTCAGCTGCTTTCGACGCTGTCCGGCGCCGCGCCCAGCGGCTCAACCGGCCAGGGGGTGCAGTCGGTGGAGGTCGTGGTGAACGGCAAGACGTGGACCCCGCTCGACGGCCAGGATAACCCGGTGCAACCCACGTCCCTGTGGCACCAGTGGAGCCCGCCATCCGGCGCGAGCAACCAGTACTACTACATAGCCGGCGACGGGTACCTGACCAGCCGCACCACCACGGGGCAAGGCAAGCCGGTCAGCCTCGCGAAGATCGGCACCGGCTACTCCCAGATCGCGGTCTCCGCGGACGGCACGTACCTGGCCGCGCTGCGCGGCGGCGTGCTCTACACGGGCCTGGTTGACGGTCCGCTGACCAAGCGCGGTACGGGCTTCGCGTCACTGAGCTGGGACAACGGCGACGACCTGTGGACATCGCAGAATGGCCAGGTGGTCATGTTCCGCAGCACGCAGAACGAGCGGCAGCCGCAACCTCTTACCCAAATGGTTTCCGTCGACGTGTTCGAAGCGGGCGTACCGGTGACGGTGCCGTTCACGGCCCTTCAGGTCGCGCCGGACGGCGTCCGGGTGGCGATCGTCATGGGCGGCAACGAGCTGACTTTCGGCGCTATCTCCCGGCAGCAGACCCAGAGCCCGCGAATCTCTCTCTCCCTGGTACAGGAAACCGTTCCCGTCGGCACCAACTTCACGGCGCTGACCTGGTACGGGCCCGATGACGTCATCACGCTCGCCGGCTCCGCCGTGACCGATTACGCCGTCAGCGGAGGGTCTTCCACCTCCATCCAGGCCTACCCCGGCATGCAGACGATCACGGCAAGCTACAAGCAGCCGCTGATCGCCGGCTTGTCGAGGGGCGGCATGGCTGCCGACGCCAGCCTGACCGGCTCCTGGATGACTATCAAGGACGGCGACACGCCAGCCAGCGGCACCTCGCCGATCTACCCAGGGTGACGCCAACCCCGGAGGTTCAGGAGAACCCGCCGGGAAATCATTGTTACAAGTCTGTTATGTCGCGGTTCGGGACTAATGTCCAGCCTGACATTTGGCCTCGTAAGAGCTAGCGTTCATGCATGGCACTCGCCCGGGTCCGTGGTTGCGCCGGGCAGGCCCGCCGAGCCGCGCAGGCGGCCAGCGGGTCTACCAGGCAAGCCGATGCCAGTCGCAGGCGAAGCGGTCCACGTAAGGCGACTTCTCGTCGTCCGATCACGGTGCGGCTTAGAAGTAAGTCCTGCCCCGCCGGGGGGCACATGACGCTCCCCGAATCCGGGAGAAGGGCAGTAGTGGCCATGGAAGGCCGCGAACCCCTCGGCAGGCGGATGTGGGGTCGAAGACCAGGTCGGCCGGGCGAGTGCTCACTACTGGTAATTAACGCCGAAGGGGGATCGAGATGGAAATCACCTTCAAAGGCAGGCACACCAGCGTTCCCGAGCGTTTCCGCAGGCACGCGACCGCGAAGCTGGCCAAGCTAGAGAAGCTCGATCACAACGCGATTCAGATCGACGTCGAGGTGTCGACGGAGCGCAACCCAAGGCAGGCCGACCGGAGCGAGCGGGTAGAGCTCACGATCAGATCAAGGGGCCCGGCCGTCAGGGCCGAGGCGGCGGCCGACGACCGTTACGCGGCCCTGGACCTCGCGTTCGCCAAGCTCGAGGGGCGGCTGCGCAAGGCCGCCGAGCGGCGCAAGGTCCGGCGCGGCGACCTGACCGTGCGGTCCACGGACGCGCTCGCGGCGGTGGCCGCCGGGCCCGCGGGCGCGGC
>JAWWPV010000295.1:0-3600 GCA_033854775.1 Trebonia sp. | reverse complement strand
CGGCTGGTCCCTCGGTTACGACTTCGGCGGGTGCTTCGTCAGGTAGTCGATGTAGAGCGGCCGGAGCGCGTCCGCCAGGTCGCCTTCGCCCGAGGTCAGCGCGTCGGAGACAATCGACGATACCTTCGTGAGGTCCTCGCCGGCTTCGCGCACGTCCCCCTCCACGGTCTCGGCCGCGGGGATAGTGCGCAGCAGCTCCCAGAAGAAGCCGAGGTCAGCATGGTGCAGCGCCCGGCGCACCGCGAGGTCGTGCAGCTCGCGTGACGACAGTGATTCGAGGTCGGTCTCGGTGTCCACGTCTGGACTCTATCCCCGCCGCACGGCACGGATGACCGAGGTGACCATCGGGAGCTCGAACTGGCCCTCGGCGGTCTCCGGCTGGGCCGCCAGGTAGGACCTGACCTTGGCGAGCACCCGGGCGCGCTCCTCCGGCGCCATCACGAGGAACTGCGAGTGCGTGCCGATGACCTCGACCAGCGTGTCCGCGGTCAGCAGCTGCGAGTTGGCGAACTCGGCGCGCTCCGTCGGGGTGAACAGCGCCACGCCGAACTGCTCTGACCCGAAGCTGATCGCCTCGCTCCGCCGGCGTGACAGCGACGGCGACGCCGCGCCCTCGGCCGCGTCCTGCAGCCCGGCGACCCACGGGACCCGGTCGTCGTCGCTGTTCCACAGCGCGCCGAGCGCGCCGCCGGGCACGAGCACCCGGGCGATCTCCGGCAGCGCGCGGGACAGGTCGAACCAGTGCATCGCCTGGCCGCACAGCACCGCGTCCACCGACGCGTCCGGTAGCGGGATCTGCTCCGCGGACCCGGGAAGTGCCTGGGCCGACGGCAGCCGGCGGCGCAGTTCGCCGAGCATCGCGGGATCCGGCTCGACCGCCGTGACGTCCGCTCCGAGCTCCGCCAGGAGCGCCGTCAGCTTCCCGGTGCCCGCGCCGAGGTCGAGCGCTCGCAGCGTCCCGATGTCCCGGCCCGCCGGGGCCACGCACCACCGCACCGCGTCCACCGGGTAGTCCGGCCGGGTCTCGGCGTACGTCGCCGCCACCGCCCCGAACGACGACCCCCGCCTTGCCCATTCTTCTGCGTCAGTCACGCCGTCAACTCTAACGACGCGCAACCGTCTGCCCGCGCCGGGCACCGCACCACCGGGTGCGCCCGGCCGGGCGCCTAACCTGCCGGGGGAGCGCCGGTCACCAGTAAGCTGCGTGGGTGCTCGATACCAGCACCCCCAGCCTCGCCCGCGCCTGGGACCACCTGCTCGGCGGCGGGGCCAGCTTCGCCGCCGACCGGGCCATGGCGCTGCGGCTGGAGGCGCTCTACCCGGAAATACGAGAAGCTCTCTTCTCCTCCAGAACGTACGCGGCCGACGTCGTCACCCGCATTGCCCGGTCGGGCGTGGACCAGTACCTGGACATCGGGTCCGGCCTGCCGACGCGGCCGTCCACCCATGCGACCGCCCGGGCCATCCTCCCGGCCGCCCGCGTCGCCTACGTGGACCGCGACCCCGTGGTCACCGAGCACGGGCGCGCGCTGGTTCCCGCGGGGGTCCGTTACGTCCTGGGGGACCTGGCCGAGCCCGAGGCGATCCTCGCCAGCGGCGACCTCAGCGGGTTCATCGACTTCTCCCGGCCGGCCTGCCTGGTCCTCACGCTCGTGCTGCACGTCCTCGACCCGGGCACGGCGCGGGCCGTCGTCGGCGTCCTCGTCCGCGCGCTGGCGCCGGGCAGCTACCTGGTCGTGACGGCGGGCGCGGGGGAGTCCGTCGCCCTGCCCGAGTCCGTGTGGCCTGGCCGGTTCACCACCGACGACCTGGCGTCGTTCTTCGCGGGCCTCGACCTGGTGCCGCCGGGCATCAAGGAGGGCGGCGTCGCCTGCGGGACCGGGTTCAAGGCCCCAGCCTCCGAGGGAACAGGGGCCGCGCAGGTAACGGGGGCCGCGGCGGGAACGGGCAGGCCGTGAGCGAGCTTGCGGCCGACGAGGTTGCCCGCGGCGTCTACGTCGCGACGGCGGAGAAGTACACGACGACCACGACGATCGTGGCCGGCGACGACGGCGGCTGCCTGCTCGTCGACCCCGCGGTGAGCGTCGCCGACCTGGCCGCGCTCGCGGGCTGGCTGCCGGCCCGCGGCCTGCGCCCGGTGGCGGGCTGGTCCACGCACCCGCACTGGGACCACCTGCTGTGGGCGCGGGCGCTTGGCGATGCGCCAAGGTACGCGACGCCGCGCGCGGTTGCGGTGGCCGCGAGGGAAGAGGCGGGCCTGATCAGCAGCGTCCAAGAGGGCGCGCCCGGCCACGACCTGACCCTGTTCGCCCGCGTCCAGCCGCTCATCGGCCACGAGATCGAGTGGCCGGGCCCGCGTGCCCTCATCTACGCGCACGACGCCCACGCGCCCGGTCACGGCGCGGTCTTCCTCCCAGACAGCGGCGTGCTGATCGCCGGCGACATGTGCTCAGACCTTGAGATCCCGCTGCTCGACCTGAAGTCGGCCGACCCGTTCCGCGGCTACCGCGAGGGCCTGGGCCTGCTCGCGGACGTCCCGGGCGTCAGGGTCGTCGTCCCCGGCCACGGACACGTCGGCGACGACGCGGAGTTCCGCCGCAGGATCGCCGCCGACCTCCGTTACCTGGACGCGGTGCAAGCCGGCGCTGACATCGACGACCCCCGCCTCGCGGAAGACTGGCTCCGCGCCGAACACGCCCGGGCGCTGTCCCGCGCCCGGGCCACCTAATCCACTATCCTGCCCGGCTCAGGCTCCGGTCGGCTCCAGGACGAAGACCGGGATCTGCCGGTCGGTTTTTAGCTGGTACTCCGCGTACGGCGGGTAGGCGGCGACGGCCCGCTCCCACCAGGCGGCACGCTCCTCGCCGGTCACCTCGCGGGCGGTCATCTCCCACGTCCGCCCGCCGTCCTGAAGCACCACCTGCGGGTTCTTGCGCAGGTTATAGACCCAGACGGGATTCTCTGGCGCGCCGCCCTTCGACCCGACCGCCGCGTAGCCGCCCTCGTGCTCCACTCGCATCAGCGGAGTCTTGCGCACCGCGCCGGTCCTCGCGCCGCGGTTGGTGACGATCACCACGGGCAGCCCGGTCTCGCGCAGCGTGGTCCCTGTCGCGCCGCCGGATCCCTCGTACTCTTCCACCTGATCGCGAACCCAGGCCCTCGGGCTCGGCACGTATTCACCGTCAATAGCCATGCCCATATCCAACACCTAGGGCCGTCCGGGAAGAAGCGCGGGTTACCTGACGAGGCCGGAGAGCACGTCGTCGTCTGGCGGGCTGCCCGGCGTGCCCGCGGCGGCCTGCGTGTCCGTTCCGTTGGCCGCGCTTGCCGGCGCCCCGGAGGATGACGGCGTAGCGCCGTTCGCGTTCGCCGCGGGGCGCGCGGTCGCGGGCTTGGCCCTGGCGTCGCCCTTCTGCTTGGCTGCCTTTGACTTTGACTTGGTGGTCTTGGCCTTCGCCTTGTCCGCCTTGTCAGCTTTCTCGCCCTTGTCGGCCTTCTTGGCGGACTTGCCGCCTTCGGGCTTGCCGCCTTGGGTCTTGGCCGCCCCCGCCTTAGCGGTGCCGGCGGCCGAGCGCGCGGTCCCGTTGGCCGGGCTCGCGC
>JAWWPV010000294.1:0-9814 GCA_033854775.1 Trebonia sp. | reverse complement strand
GTCGGCGAAGGAGGTGGCGAGGGGGGTGACGGACGCGACGGCAGGCGAGGCGACACGCGGGGCCGCAGCAGGCTTGCTGCGGCGTCGCGGGCCGCGCGGGGTTGACGGACGTTCGATGGGCAGAGCGGACAAGTAAATCCTCCGGAGTTGAGTGGCCGTATTTCGAAGGCCACCACGTCCGTGGAAACCAGCTCGCTCGTAAGCAGCGTACGACCGGCGCGCCACGACGGCTGCGCCTCAGTATGGTTCGTCGCGTCAGGTTACCGTCAAGTCACCTGATGCTTGTTACAGGGTTTAACCCCTGGCCAGCCGCGGCCTGGGGGCGAACAGTCCGCGCAGCCGGCCGGCGGTGGCGGCGACTGCGGGCGAGTAGGTGAGCGGCTCCCGGCTGAGAACGGACAGCAGGGACTGGGCTGCCTGGGCCATGACGGCGTAACTGGTTCCCGCGTTGGCCTGCGCGAGCGCGCGCAGCGCCGGGGAGAACCGGCGGCGTGGGTCTGCGTCGTGCCAGGCGTCGGCGTTCGCGAGCAGGGCCGTGACGGCCGCGCGCAGTTCGCCGCTGTCGGGGCCGAGTTCAGCCTGCGCCTGGGCCGGCAGCGGGCGGGCGGCGGCGGCCTGGCTGGGCACGAGATGGGCCGTACGGATAGTCCGCCTGCGACCGGCTATCGCGGCCTGGACCGTGGGGTAGACCGCGAGATGCCGGCTGAGCCCGGCGATTTTCAGCACCCTGGCCACCTCAGGTTGCAGCGCGGCCAGGCGCAATGTGCCGCCGAGCAGAACAGCGCGGCGCTGGGTGCTCACGAGGACCGCAAGACCGCTGGCATCCGCGTACCGAATCGCGGACATGTCGACCACGAGCCGGCTTGCGTCGGGAGAGAGCAGGCTCAGTAGCCGCTCGCGCACAGCTGGCGCCGACACTAGGTCAAGCTCACCCCCGAGGGAGGCGATGACAGTGCTGTCGCGCTCGGTCCCCACGGTAATGGTGATAGGGCCGATATCTTCAGTCGCGGGATGGGTCACAGTGCTTTCCGATCAGGTGGGTGGCCCTCCTCGGATCCGGACGAGGTGCATCTGGATCCCGACGGCCAGTCAGCCGTGATGTGCCATCGCGAGCGTCATGAACGGCGACATCCCTCCGACCGACCTCGCCAATGCGCGTGAACCCTTCGGAAGGCCCAGGAAAGCGATCGCCTTTGATGGCTGACGTCCAAGGCCACAAACGGAGCCTATACTGGCAGGAGAAAACTAGCAAGAGTTTTCCAGAATCCGGCCGCCTCCCGGCAGGCCGCCCTGGTTACACTGGCTACACTGTCCTAGAAACGTGCACCGGCGTCGCGGAATGCGGCATGCCTCGCAGATTATGCGGGCGACCGGCTTCCGGCCTCCCGCGTGATTTCGGTGCTGCGCGCCGCAATTGGCGCCGTCCTGGTCCCTGACGGCTCCGGACCAGCACGGCCATGCCCGACTCCGAGGAGCCGCAAGTGATACCCGAGCCTGCCAGCCTGCGCGGCAGTGACTACGCAGCCTTGTCCAAGCAGGTGAGGCAGGCGGGCCTGCTTGACCGCCGGACTAGGTATTACGCCTGGAAGATCGCGCTCACCGCGGCGGCACTTGTGCTCGGCTGGGCAGCATTCGCGGCCATCGGCAATTCATGGTGGCAGATGGGTGACGCGGTGTTCCTGGCGGTTGCCTTCGCCCAGCTCGGCTTTCTGGGCCACGATGCCGGGCACAGCCAGGTCTTCCGTTCCCGGCGCGCGAACACCGTCCTCGGCATCGCGTGCGGCAATCTCGGTACCGGGGTCAGCTACGACTGGTGGGCCGGCAAGCACAACCGTCATCATGCCCATCCGAACACCGAGGGCGCCGATCCGGACATCAAGATCGCCGTGCTCGCATTCTCCGCCGACAGGGCGCGAGCGGGGCGGGGCATTCAGCGGCTGATCTTCCGCTACCAGGCCTACCTGCTCGTCCCGATGCTGTTCCTCGAGGCGCTCGGCCTGCACGCGTCGAGCATCCGCACGGTGACGGGACCTGGCTGCCGGAACAGGGCGTGGGAGGCGACGCTGCTCGCCGCCCATTTCGCCGCCTATCTCGGCGCCGTGTTCTTCGTGCTTCCGCCGGTCAAGGCGGTGGTATTCATCCTCGTGCAGCAGGGGCTGCTCGGGTTCTACCTGGGATGCTCGTTCGCGCCCAACCACAAGGGAATGCCGATCCTCCCGGCATCAGACAAGACAGACTTCCTGCGCCGCCAGGTCCTGACCTCGCGTAACGTCCGCGGTGGCTGGCTCACCGACTTCGCACTCGGTGGCCTGAACTATCAGATCGAGCACCATCTCTTCCCGTCCATGCCACGGCCCAACTTGCGCCGGGCGCAGGCACTGGTAGCCGCATTCTGCGCCGACCGGGGCGTGCCGTACGCGGAGACCAGCCTGCTCGGGTCCTACGCCCAGGCGCTTGGCTACCTTGCTGCCGTCGGCAGGCTTACCAGCCCGGCCACGGTCAGCCAGCCGGCCCCGGTGCCCGCTCGGCCTTGAACTCGACCCACTGGGCCCGACGCACCGTAGCAAGCGCCGACGTCAGGCAGGTTCTTGCTCCGCCGTGCTAGGACGTTCGGCTTCCGGTCCCCCGAGGAAGGCCAGCAGATCGCCGATGGCGAGACTCCTGTCGGCCGACTCCGGCACCGGAAGATCGGCCTCCACCCGGTAGCGGTTCCGGCGGCCGCCCTTCTCCTTGACGATGTACCCGGCGGCAGCGAGGTCACTGACGATCCCGAATGCGCTACGCTCGGTGATACCTACGGACACGGCGATGTCACGCAGCCGCACGCCTGGGTCGCGTGCGATGCACAGCAGCACCAGAGCGTGATTAGTCAGGAAGCCCCAGGACGGCACGCGGGAAAAGTATCACAGTATGTTTCCAGAACACCATTGCTAGTTTCTGAATGCAGGCGTATCACGGTCCCGTCTCGGCCAACGGTGTGTCCTCGGGATCCGCTGGGCTACGCTGGTACTGCGGTCATCATGCGAGGCCATGGTGCACGCTCAGCCGCTGCCCTGGACGCCGGGGGGCACGCGAGGCCGTTCAAGTCAGCCTCTGGTGAGGCATGAGCTACCCCGTTACGCCATTCGGGCATCTGCAGCGGCTGACCGACAACATAGGCCTGCTCCAGCACGCGGACGGTGTCGTCCCACTGCACGGGCACGGCTACAGCGTCGATGACGTCGCGCGGGGGCTGCTGGTGATTTGCAGGGAGCCGTCGCCGCCGCAGGAGCTGGTTGTCCTCGGCCGCCGCTACCTCTACTTCCTCGCGCAGGCGCAGGCACTCGGGGGAAAGTTCCGTAACCACCTGGGGTACGACCGCCGGTGGCACGACCAGCCGGGTACCGAGGACGCCTGGGGCATTTCCCTCTGGGCGCTTGGCACCGCAGCCGCGCGGGGTCCGACCCCGGGGATACGCGAGGAGTCCTTGACCCGGTTCAATCGCGGTGCCCGGGTCTCCTCACCCTTGTCGCCCGCCATGGCATTCGCGGCGCTCGGCGCGGCCGAGATACTTGACTCCCATCCCGGTCACGCCAGCGCGCTCGCGCTGCTCTACCGGGCCAGCATCATCATCGGCGAACCGCCTGCGAACGCGACGTGGCCGTGGCCAGCGCCCAGGCTCGGCTGCGCCAACGCGGCCATCGCCGAGGCCATCATCGTGTCCGGCCGCCATCTCGGGAACGACCGGATGCTCCGCAACGGACTGCGCATGCTGGAGTGGCTGCTGACGGTCGAGACCCGGAACGGCCATCTGTCCGTGATATCCCCACAGGGATGGAGTCCGGGCGAGAGCCGTCCTGCTTCGGATCAGCGGCCGGCTGAGGTAGCCGCGCTGGCGGACGCGTGCATGCGCGCGGCTGCGGTCACCGGCGACGACCGGTGGCTCACGGGCGTGCAGATGAGCGTCGCATGGTTTCTCGGCGACAACGACGCCAAGGTTCCGCTGCTCGACGAACGAACCGGCGGTTGCAGCGATAGCCTCACCGGCGCTGGACGCAGCCGTAACCAGGGCGCCGAATCGACGCTCGCGATGATCGCCGTGCTCCAGCAGGGCCACCGCATGGCCGACGCCAGCCGGGCGCTTGGCCGCTGACTTAGGGAGGGTCTAGGGTTCATGGCCATGGCAGAGATCGTGCTGCGCGTCCGCCTTATTGGCGGCGAGCACTTGGACGTCAGCTACGACGAGGCTGGAGACGCTCCTGAAGATGTCGTGGAACGCGTCATCTCGACCCTCGCGCAAGATAACGGCGTCCTGCGCTGCCGGCATGGCGGCCGACTCATAGTGCTCTACGGCCGGGGCATCGCCACCGTTGAGGTGGCTCCGCGCGGCGCCGTCCTGTTACGAGCCGGCGGGGCGGGGAAGGATGACATCGGCGTTAAGTGGCCTCGTCCTCTCGGGGATCGGCTTTCCCCTCTTCCCGCCGCTGATCCTCGATCATCGCAGCCACATGCCGGATGCATACCTCAAACGCGAGCGGGTCAACCTCGTACATGCCGCGCAGACTCTCCATGAACTTGAGCATGTGCTGCACGGTTTGCTCCGGCAGGCCTCCCACGCTCATGAACTTCCCGGCACCGGTTTCGGCGAAGCCGGGAATGCTACCCGGGTCAATTCCGTAAAAATCACTCATGACCGTCCTCCGGTCCGTAGGAGCCGCCAGCCAGACGCGACAGTGCCGGAGGCCGGCGTATCCGTGATGGCCGACGCCGGCCCCACCGGGACATGGCGGACGAACGGCAGCCCGCTGTGCGCCGACGGCTACGGTCAGAGCTTGATCATCCTGGCGAACGGCGCCAAGATCCGCACTTTCCTGGGAGCGAAGTCGACGACTACGGCGGTATCGCCCTCGACGAGGACGACCCGGCCGAGGCCGTACTTGTCGTGGGTCACCAGGTCGTGCACTTCGTACTGCTCGACGGGAGGAGGCTCGGGCGGAGGCTTGAAGGGACTGGAAGGAAGGTAGCGTCGATTCCCGGCGCTGGCGCTGTTCATCATGATCAGTGTGTGCCTTTCCGCGGTCCCACGCCAGGTGGGAGGCAGTTCAGTCGCGGCTACCCGCCTGCGCGGGCGCACCCGCATGCCGGAACCTGCGGCTTCCCCGCGTGCTGACTGTCATCGAGCCAGGCTCGATTAGCCCTGGCCAGGTCCGTTAGCTTCAGGCCTCTGGGTGAGCCTTCGCGATGCCGCGGTCACCCACCTTGATCTTCGATCGCGATGGCACTGACCTCAGCTTATCGCATGCAGCCCGCCGCGTGTCATGGTGCGCACGGGTGAAACAACGGTTCGTTCGGAAATCGTTAATAACCCTTTTCGAACGGATGGTGATTTCTGTGCGGCGGGCCGCCTGGCCCCGCCTTGCTGCTGCAGCAGCAAGGCGGGTTTTCGGGACCGGCCTGCTATCAGGCCGGCTCCTGCCGTCACCGCCCAACGCCGTGACGGCAGGGGGGATCACCTTCCCGCAGTGAACGCTATTCATTTCTTAAGTACAATGTTCACGCTACAGTGAACATTGTTCACAGTCAATCCCGGCCGGCAAGGAGACAGGCATGGCAGGACAGCAGGCGGGAGAAGCGGGCGCGCGCTCGCTGTGGTTCAACCCCCTGGACGACGGGGAACGCGGCCGCCGACTGCTCACCCGCGAGCGCGTCGTCGCCGAGGCCCTCGCGGTCATCAGCACCGATGGCGCGCAGGCCCTCAGCATGCGAGCCATCGCCGCCCGTCTCAGCGTGGTACCCGGCGCGTTGTACCGGCACGTCCGCAGCAAGGAGCAGCTTTACGACCTTGTCCTCGACGCGGTGCTCGCCGAGGTCGACTGCCAGGCAGACGCCGGCGCGCCCTGGACCGCGCAGGTCGCCGCCATCGCGCGCCGGCTCCGGGCGGCCCTGGAGAACCATCCCGGTATCGCCGCCCTGCTCAAGGCCCGCGACCCCGTCAGCCCCGCATCGCTGACCGTTGCCGAGGCATTCCTCGCGCCGCTGCGCGCGGCCGGAATGCCCGCCCGCCACGCCGCCCTGGCCTTCCGCCTCGTCTACGACTACACCATCGGCTTTGCCGTCGGCGATCCCACGTCGCCCGCCGAGCAGCGCCTCCGCGACACCGCGACCAGACAGGAACTGCACGCGTTCCTCCGCTCCCTGCCCGCCAGCCGCTTCCCCACCCTGGCCGCTGATGGCACGCACGCCTGGGACAACGACCGCGATGAGCGCTTCAGCTCGGGCCTGGACACTCTCCTCCGCGGCCTCCAGGCAGGTCTCGAGGAAGAAGGGGCCTGAGCGTTACCCGCTGCCTGGCTGGCGCACCCGGAGGCGCCCTTCCACAACGTCGGTGGCCACGGCGGTCAGCTTGAGGTTATGGTCACGGGCGTACCCGCGCAGCAGGCCGAACGCCGCGTCCACGCTCACCGCAAGCCGCTCCGCGAGGAACCCTTTCGCCTGCTCGATCACGATCCGGCTGTTGAGCGCGCTCTGCAACTGCTCGGCGACGAGCTCATGACGGGCTACCGCGCGCTGGTGCAGGATCCCGATGGTGGCGGCATCGGCTAGCGCCTGGCCGAGCGCGATGGTGTCCTCGTCCAGCGGTCCAGGAACAGCACTGAACAGGTTGATCGCGCCCAGCGTCTCTGCGCGGAGCCGCATCGGCAAGGCGTGCACCGCGGCGAACCCGGCTGCCTGGGCCGCATGCGCGAACGCTGGCCAGGGCTGCCCGGGGCCATTCAGGTCGGAATGCTGAATCGAGGTGCCGGACCGGTAGGCGTCCATGCAAGGTCCCTCGGCGCCCTGTAGCTGAGCCAGTTCCACCAGGCGGGCCTCTTCCGTGGAGGCAGCGACCAGGTTGAGCGCGCCGAGGTGGTCGGCAAGCATGACGCCGCAGGCGCTGACGCCAAGCAGCTCCGCGCACCGGCCAGCGAGCCGCTCAAGAAAGTCGATGATGTCGAAATCCGTTACCAACGTATCGGTGAGCTCGATGAAAGCCTCGCGCACCCGCCGGTCCGTGGCTGCCATCACTCCTCCTCCTGCCTTGCTCCAGGCTGCCTTCCCGGATCCACCGAATCGCCACCATCTTCGCCCGGTTTCGCTGGCCCGGGCACCGGCCAGGCAGGACCATTTTCCGGGTCAGGAGAGAGCCGGATCCGCCGGTCCAGCACGTCGGCGGCTACCTCGCCGAGCCGCCGTCCGTGAGTGAAGGCATAGGCGCGCAGCGCCGCCAGTGCGTCGGTCACAGACACCTCTAGTTGAGCGGCCACCATCCCGGTGGCCTGGTGGACGTGGGCGCGGCGCGCGCTGAGCTCGGTATCAAGCAGATCGCTCAGGTCGGAGGCTGTCCGGACCGGAGGTCGGCAACCAGCACGGGCCCGCGTCCGGCGGCCGCGTCCATGCTCGGTCCCTGCCCAAAGAGGAACTGGAGCTCCTCGAGCTCCTCCGTGACGGCGCTGCTGGCGAGCAACGGTTCCCTGGGGGTGCCGTTCCTGGCCATCACCAGTCCGGCGCCCGCGGCAGCCAGCGAGTCCGCGCACGCGATGACCGCGTGCCGCAGCGACACAGGCACGCCCTCCTGTCGTGCGCGCGCGCTGATCGCCGCCCACACCCGGTGCCTGCCAGGCTGATCCACCACGCCCCTTCCGTGACCGGGCTCATCCCGGGCTCGCGCGACATCAAGACTCAGTACACGATGCCGTGCGCGGACAGGAACCCCAGGTGAAAGAGGGTGTCATCCCGGCGGGATGACTGGCGAAAGCAGCAGCGCGAAATGCAGGTCAAGCCCGCTGGAACGTGGCCGCCGAAGAACTGCCGGACGGAAAGAGACGACATCGGCCCCTTGCTCCTAGCCCGGCAAGACGATCTTCGAAGACACGCCATTCACCGCTCCTGATTTACGGCGTTATCACATTTACCGATTTCCTGGTAGTTGGCGCCGTCAAGGGTCCGGAACAGCCCAGCCTTCCCATACCCTAGCGTAAGCTCACATCTGGCCTTAGTCTTTTGTCACGCGCCAGGACCTCGCGCCCGTACCGGATACGGAGAGCGGGGAAAATGACCACCACGTTGAGCGTTTCGGTCCGCCGGGGCGGCCCATCTGCCGGGCCAGGGGAATCGCTGATCGTCGCCATCCGCGGGGAGCTGGACATCGCGACCGCACCCCGGTTGGCCGCCCGTTTCGATGAATTCCTCTCCGATGGCCTGCGCCGCATTGTGATCGACGTCAGCAAGCTGACCTTCGTCGACGTGCTCGGCTTGCGCACTCTCGCCGAGCTGCGGGCGCAGGCAGAACAACGGATGGTCGCGGTGCGGCTGTCCGGTGTGTCTCCCCAGCTGCGCCGGCTGATGAGGATCATCGGGCCCGCCCGGGATTTCCCGTCAAGCGACCGAACAGCCGAAGTGGCCGCGGAAGGGAAAGACTGACCGAGGCCCCGCAGGCCACTGCGAATCGCCAGCGGGGCGGCGAGCGCAGGCGGACGGGCTACCGCGCCGGATAGCGTTCGCGGCGAATGGTTGTCCTCCGGCCCTTGATGCTGGCCTGCCGGAGCGCCGCGACCACGTCGTCGGCGGCCGACTCGGGGACCTCGACGAGGGAGAAACGATCGGCGATCTCGATCGCACCGATGTCCCCGCCGGAGAGGTACGACTCGCCGGTGATGGCGCCGACAAGATCCTGTGGCCGGACTCCGGAAGCACGGCCGGTCCCCACGAACAGGCGTGTCGTGCCCGCAGTCGCGGGACGACCGCGCCGCTGGCCGCGTCCGGCGGGCTGCCGCTGTTCGCGTCCGTTCGCCTTGTGACGGCCGTTGCGATCGTCCGTCGACGACAATTCGGCCTCAGGAAGCTCTTCTTCCTCGTGCGGAGTTCCGCTCGTCTCATGGGCCAGCCTGACCGCGGCGAGCGCCACCTCGAAGAGGTCGAACTCCGCACCGAGCGGCTCGACCACGGCCCGGAAGCCATCAAGGTCGTCGTCCTTAAGCAGGCTCTCCCTGAGCGCGGCGCGCATTAGTTCCAGGCGCCTGGCACGCAGGTCGGCGACGGTCGGCAGCTTCTCGATCGTGATCGGCTGCCTGGTCGCCCGTTCGATGGTCTTGAGCATCCTGTGCTCGCGCGGCTCGACCAGGGTGATGGCGGTGCCTTCGCGGCCGGCCCGGCCAACGCGCCCGATGCGATGCACGTACGACTCCGGTGCGCTGGGCACGTCGTAGTTGACCACGTGCGTTAGCTGATCGATGTCGAGGCCGCGTGCGGCCACGTCGGTGGCCACGAGAAGATCGATGCTCTGGCTGCGCAGCCTGCTCATGACCCGGTCCCGGTGCGGCTGGTCCATTCCGCCGTGCAGTGCCTCGGCGCGGTAGCCCCTGCCGTTCAGGGTCTCGGTGAGCTGGTCCACCTCGTCCCTGGTACGGCAGAAGACGACCGTGGCCGTCGGTGCCTCCAGGTCAAGCACGCGCCCGAGGGCGGCAGGCTTGTGCCCGCGCGGCACGATGTAGGCAGTCTGCCGCACTAGCAAGCTCTCGGCTGGCGCCGACGACGTCTGACGGCCGAGCTGACGGCCGAGCTCGACCCGCACCGGGTTGCGCAGGTGGCGGCGCACCATGCCGTCGATCCGCGGCGGCATGGTCGCCGAGAACAGCGCTGTCTGCCTGCTGCCCGGGGTGTTGCCAAGGATCTCCTCGATGTCCTCGGCGAAGCCCATGTCGAGCATCTCGTCTGCTTCGTCGAGCACCACGATGTCCAGGCCCTGCAAGTTCAGCGTGCCCCGGGTGATGTGGTCGAGCGCCCGCCCGGGCGTCGC
>JAWWPV010000293.1:0-2762 GCA_033854775.1 Trebonia sp. | reverse complement strand
CGGCCGTCCACGTCGTCGAGGACGACGACAACGACATCCGCTCCGGCGACTGACCGGCGGCCTCGTCAGCCCGTTGTGCTCCACCCGTTCACCGGGCGAGAAGATCCCGGTGGGCGCTACCGGCCGGGACCGGTCGCTACCCGGGTCCTCGCCGCGCGGTCACACGAAGTGCACCTCGGCGTGCGACGGCTCGTCGTCGACGAGGACGTCGCAGGTCGGGCAGTACCAGCGGGCTTCGATAGGGGTGCCGCACGCCGGGTGGCGGAGCGCTACGGACGGGTCGGCGTGCCGGGCGGCCCAGTGGGCCAGCAGGCGCAGCGCGCCGGCCAGTTCCTTGCCCTCGGCGGTCAGCTCGTACTCCGAGCGCGGTGGCCGCTGAGAGTAGGGCCGGGCTACCAGCAGCTGTTCGCGCTCGAGTCGCTTGAGGCGATCGGACAGGATGTTCGCCGCAATGCCCGGGATCTGGCTCAGCAGGTCGTTGAACCGGCGCGGCCCGCCCAGCAGGGCTTCCACCACGAGCAGTGTCCAGCGGTCGCCGACCCGGGCCAGTGCCTCGGCCAGCGGTGACAAGGCATCTTCTTCCCGTTCGGCCATGCTCCGATGGTAGCCGCCTTGACATGTGCGCATTAGGTAGTAACTTGCAAGTCACTACCTAATGGAGGCGGGCACCGATGGCAATCCTCGACGAGATACACCAGAACATCAGGCAGCTGGCGGAGGGCGCGGGCCCCTCGGTGGTGGGCATCGGGCAGCGCTGGGGCGTCGGCTCGGGCTTCGTGCTGGCCGCCGGGCGGGTGCTGACCAACGCGCATAACGTGCGCGGCGACCAGGTGGTCGTCACCTTCGCCGACGGGAAGACGGCCGAGGGAAGCGTGGCGGGACGCGACATCGACGGCGACCTCGCCATCATCGACGTCGCCACCGGCGAGGCCCCCGCCCTGCCGTGGCCGTCCGCCGCGGCTGCCGACATCGGGACGCCGGTCTTCGCGCTGTCCAACCCGGGCGGGCGCGGGCTGCGCGTGACCTCGGGATTCGTCTCCGGTGTCGAGCGGACCTTCCGCGGCCCGCGCGGCCGCCGTATCACCGGCAGCCTCGAGCACACCGCCCCGCTGCTGCCCGGCTCCTCGGGCGGTCCGGTCCTGGACGTCGGCGGTCAGCTGCTCGGGATCAACACCAACCGCCTCGGCGAGGGTTTCTACCTGGCCATACCGGCCGACGAGGACCTCCGCAGCCGGGCCAGCGCGCTGGGCCGCGGCGAGTTCGCCGAGCGCCCGCAGCTCGGTATCGCGATCGCTCCCGGGCATGTGGCCCGGCGGCTCCGGCGCGCCGTGGGCCTGCCCGACGTGGATGGCGTGCTCATCCGGGAGGTGACGGAGGGCAGCCCGGCCGCACGCGCCGGCCTGGCCCAGGGCGACCTGGTCGTGGCGGCCGGCGGCCAGCCGGTCCGCACGATCGACGACCTGTTCGACGCGCTCCCGGCCGGCGGCGACACTCTCGCGCTGACCGTGGTGCGCGGCGCCGATGAGCGGACCATCCGTGTCGTGTTCGGCGAGGACAGCCAGCCCGGGCAAGAAGCGTAGGCTCTGCCCTCGGCCGGCGGTCTATAAGGCTGGTTGTCTTATAGACCGCCGGCGACGCGGAGCACCGCGCCCGTTACGTGCGAAGCCTCGGGCCCGACCGGCCAGGCGATGGCCGGGGCAATCTCGTCGGGTTCACCTGCCCGGCCCACTGGTATGTTCCTGGCGACGCGGTCAGCGCGGCCGGGGTCTCCGGTTGCCGCGTGGATGTCGGTGCGGATTGTCCCGGGAGCCACCGCGTTGACGCGGATCTGGTCAGCGGCGAGTTCCTTGGCCAGGCCGACGGTGAGTGCCTCGACCGCCGCTTCTGACGCGCGGGCCGCTGTACTCGGCGGCGGTCACGTGCTCCAGCCAGGCGTTCTCCGGACCGCCGCCGTCCGCGGCGGCGAGCAACGCTGAGCCGCTCTCACCCCCAGCCGATCAAGGCCGGCCGCCGCGGCGTCCCTGCTGCCCTGGCCCCGTTGGATTATTCGGTTGGCAGTCGTCCTGTGTTCATCTTTCGTTCACCTTTAAGTCGGTGGAGTGTCGCCCAGTCTGGATACTTTCCGGCCTAAGGGAAGGACACGGACGGCCGTGGAACGAGCAGGCGGCATAACCGGACGGGGGATGCCGTGACCGAGATGCGGTCCAGCGACTTGATCGCTGCGCTCGATGAGGCCCCGTTGGGCAGGGTTCATCTGCGGGCGGTCGTGGCGTCGGGGATGGGGTTCTTCACCGACGCCTACGACCTGTTCGTCATCGGAATCGCCTCCACCCTGATCACGAAGGACTGGACCCTGAGCTCGGGCAAGCTCGCCCTGCTCAACTCCACGATGCTGGCCGCCGCGTGCCTCGGCGCGTTCGTCTTCGGCCGCTTCGCCGACCTGATCGGCCGCAAGCGCGTGTACTGGCTGGTCGCCGCGATCATGGTCGTCGGCGCACTGGGGTCGGCGCTGTCGCCCTCGTACTGGGTGCTGATCGCGTTCCGTTTCGTGCTCGGCTTCGGCGTCGGCGGCGACTACCCGGTCAGCGCCGTGATGGTGAGCGAGTACGCCAACCGCAAGGATCGCGGCAAGCTGGTCGGGATGGTGTTCGGAACCCAGGCGCTCGGGCTCATCGTCGGGCCGCTGATCGCGCTGAGCCTGCTGGGTGCCGGGGCCAGCAACGACGTCGCGTGGCGGGTCATGCTCGCCCTGGGCGCGGTAC
>JAWWPV010000292.1:0-5887 GCA_033854775.1 Trebonia sp. | reverse complement strand
GAACCCGGCGAGGGCGCCCTCGCCCATCCCGACCACGTCCTCGGCGGGCACGACGCGAAGTTCAGATCCGCCGCCGAGCCGGGCGATGACTGGGCGCAGCCGCTCGGGCGGGCCGGTGAGCAGCGTGGTGAGGCGGTGCTCCCGCTGGGCGGCGAGCGCGCCCGCCACGATCTCGTCAGGCGCGTAGTCACCGCCCATCGCGTCCACCGCGATCACCGGCTCGCTGACCGAGTTGCCAAGCGGCGGAAGAAGCGGTTCACGGGCGTCCTCGTGGCCCGGCGGGACATGGCTCACGTGTGTCTCCCCGGGCCTTCCGTGATCGGAGTGGGCGGCCTGCCGCAGATCTCGCAGGTCCCTCTTGTGCCCAAGCGTAAACGGCTTGCGCAGCCATTATCGCCGAGCTGGCCAGCGCGGCGGTCAGCCAGGAGAACTATGCTCGCAGCCATGGAGCTGAATGGAACTTCCGCGATTGTTACTGGCGGTGCCAGCGGCCTTGGCGAGGCGACGGCGCGCGTGCTCGCCGCCGCCGGGGCGCACGTTGTCGTTGCCGACCTGAACGAGGAAGCCGGCAAGCAGGTCGCCGCCGCGATCGGCGGGCAGTACGCGAAGACGAACGTGACGGACACCGACGCTGTGCTCGCCGCCGTGTCGGCCGCCGAGGCATCGGGGCACCCGCTGCGCGTGGCCGTGAACTGCGCCGGGATCGGCTTCGCGGCCCGCACGGTCAATCGCGACGGCTCGCCGCACGACCTGGCCAGCTTCGCCAGGGTCATCGCGGTCAACCTGACCGGCACCTTCAACGTGCTGCGGCTGGCGGCCTCGGCGATGGCGAAGACCGAGCCCGTCGACGCGGACGGCCAGCGCGGTGTGATCATCAACACCTCCTCTGTCGCGGGCATCGAGGGCCAGACGGGGCAGATCGCCTACTCGGCATCCAAGGGCGGGATCATCGGGATGACGGTTCCCGCGGCCCGTGACCTCTCGGTCATCGGCGTCCGGGTCAACACGATCTGCCCGGGTGTCATCTTCACGCCGATCTACAAGTCGATCGCCGGCGACGGCAAGGACGCCGACGAGTTCCTTGCCAGGCTGGCCGCACCAGTGGTATTTCCTAAGCGACTCGGGCGAGCGGATGAGTTCGGCCATCTGGTGCGATCGCTGATCGAGAACGACTATATGAATGCGGAGGTCGTCCGGTTCGACGGCGGCATCCGGTTCCAGCCCAAGTGACGTCGCTGGCAAGAACTCCTTTCTTGTTGCCCTAGCCGGAGAGTCTCAGTACCAAGCGACATCAAAAGGAAGAAGTTCTTAGGGGTGGTATGTCGGGGATCGCGGGGTGCCTCGTACTGGCAGGGGGGACCAGGCCGGACGCGGACTGGGTCCTGCGTGCCGTGCGCCGGATGGCGCACAGAGGGCCGGATGACGAGCATGTGATCTCGGACGGCCCGGTGACGCTCGGCGCCAGGCGGCTGGCGGTCATCGACCCGTCCGCCGCCGGGCGGCAGCCGATGCGATCCGCCGACGGCCGCTACGCGATCGTCTACAACGGGGAGATCTACAACTACGCCGAGCTGGCGCAGCGGCTGTGGGCGCGCGGGGTGGTGCTGCGCGGCGGGTCAGATACCGAGGTGCTGCTTGAGACCTACGCCGCCGAGGGCAAGGAGGCGCTCAGGAAGCTGCGTGGCATGTTCGCCTTCGCCATCTGGGATGCCCAGACGGGGGAGCTGTTCTGCGCGCGCGACCCGTTCGGCATCAAGCCGCTCTACTACGCGCTCGCCGAGGGCGGCAGCCAGTTCCGCTTCGCGTCCGAGCGCAAGGCGCTGCTCGCGCCGGGCGAGGTATCGGTGATCGATCCCGACGCGCTGCGCAGGTACCTGTCCTTCCAGTACGTCCCGGCACCGTCGACCATGACGCCCCCGGTGATCTGCCTGCCGCCTGGCTGCTCGCTGAGCGTGCGGCCCGGTGCCCCGCTTGAGCGGCCGTCTCGGTACTGGCGGCCGATGCTGCGGTCGGCCAAGTCGCCGGCCCCGGACACGCCGGAACGCGTGCTGGCCGCGCTGCGCGGCTCGGTCGCCGCCCACCTGCGCAGCGATGTGCCGGTGGGCGCGTTCCTGTCCGGCGGCGTGGACTCGGCGGCGATCTGCGCGATCGCGGCCGAGACCAAGCCGGGCATGCTGACGTTTACCGCGGGGTTCGCCCGCTCCGGCTACAGCGAGATCGAGGAGGCGCAGGAGACCGCGGCGGCGCTCGGGCTGCGGAACATCCCGTACGTGATCACGTCCCAGGAGTTCGCGGCCAGGCTGCCGCAGATCATCTGGCAGCTGGACGACCCGATGGCGGACGCGGCGGCGATCGGTCTCTGGTTCGTCGCCAGGGAGGCGCGGCGGCACGTGAAGGTGGTGCTGTCGGGGGAGGGCGCCGACGAGCTGTTCGGCGGCTACGGCGTGTACTACCAGCCGGGAGTGGTCAGGGCGGCGACGAAGCTGGGCCCCGGCAGGTCGCTCGCCCAGGTCATGGCCGACCGGATACCGTCCGGGCAGAAGGGCAAGGGGCTGCTCGAGCGGATCGCCACGCCGCTGCGCAGCCGGTACATCGGCAACGCCAACGTCTTTGCCGCCGACGAGGTCGACGTGCTGACCAGGTATGGCGGCGGCACCGTCTACGACGTGACGGGCCCGCTCTTCGACCAGGCCGAGGCCGCCGGGCTCGACGACGTGGCCACGATGCAGCTTGTCGACATCAACACCTGGCTGCCTGGTGACATCCTGGTCAAGGCCGACCGCGGGTCCATGGCGCACGGGCTTGAGTTGCGAACGCCGTTCCTCGACCGCGAGGTGATGACCGTCGCCAGCCGGCTGGCCCGGGCGGAGAAGACCGCCGCGGGCACGACGAAGTTCGCGCTGCGCGAGGCGGTCAGCAGCCTGCTGCCCCAGGAGAGCGCGGAGCGCCGCAAGCTCGGGTTCCCCGTGCCGATCGGGCACTGGTTCCGCGGCGAGCTGTCCGGCTACGCCGACCAGGTGATCCGCGAGGCGCGGACCGAGGAGTGGCTGGACAAGCGCGCGGTCATGGACGTGCTCCGCAGGTTCCGGGCGGGCGACGCCGACGTCCCGTGGCGCCAGGTCTGGACGCTTGTCGTCTTCTCCCTCTGGCACCAGATCTACGTGGAGCGCGTCTTCGACCCGGTGGCTCTAGGGTGGTTGACCCGGGGCGCCTAGCCTTCCGCCGCCGCTGGCGGCAGCAGGCCGGCCTCCCCGAGCTGCTCGCGGATCTTGCGGCGCCCGCGGTGCAGGCGGGACATGACGGTGCCGACCGGGGTACCCATGATCTCCGCGATCTCCCGGTACGGGTAGCCCTCGATGTCGGCCAGGTAGACCGTGGTGCGGAACTCGTTCGGCAGGCCGCGCAGGGCGCGCAGCAGGTCGGAGTCGGTCATGTGGTCAAGCGCCTCGGCCTCCGCCGACGGGACAGGCGGGGCGAGCCGGTCGGCGGACATCTGCCACTCCTGGAGATCCCCGCCGAGCGCCTGCTGCGGCTCGCGCCGCCGCTTGCGGTAAACGTTGATGAACGTCGTGGTGAGGATCCGGTTGAGCCAGGCCCGCAGGTTCGTGCCGGGACGGAACTGATGGAAGGCCGCGTACGCCTTCACCGACGTCTCCTGGACCAGGTCCTCGGCGTCGGTGGGGTTGCGCGTCATCCGCAGTGCCGCCGGGTACAACTGGCTGAGCTGCGGGATGACGTCGCGCTCGAATCGTGCGCGACTGTCGTCGCCGTCCTCTTCAATCGGGCTCATACCTGGCTCCGAGGGCTAGTCGCTTGCTTGTCACTCATATAGACGTACGAACGGGCGCCGATGGTCCAATGTGTGACCTAGATCACCTTAAGATATGTCGCGTTGATCTAAGTAGACTTGATCTACCCTGAGAAAACGCTGATAAGCGAGATGGCAGGCGAGTGCCTGTAAGTCCGCGGAGCCCTAGATCCAGCCGCTGTACCACACGTGGGACAGCCATTCCGAGTACGGGATGATCTTGCCCGCGAGGATCGGATAAAAGTACCAGAACAGCACGAGGACGGCAAGGACGTAGATGCCAACGAGTGCCGACCCGATCGCTCTGCGTACCCACCACGCGGACGCCGGACCGAGGATCAGCCCCAGGCACAAGACGATGCAGATGATCAGGAACGGCTCGAACTCAAGCGCGTAGTAGTAGAACTTCGTCCGCGAGACGAACGGCAGCCAGCTCACCCAGCCGGCGGCCACGCAGAGCAGGGCGGCGCCCGCCCGCCAGTCCCTGCGGGTCAGCCACCAGCCCAGGCAGAAGATCATCGCGGGGATGGACATCCACCAGATGGCGGGATTCCCGATCGCGAGCACTTCCTGCACCCACGGCCCCGTCGTGCCCGCCTTGGCGACGTGCAGCCCCGCGGGATCGGAGTAGCTGTTCCAGTAGAAGGCCACGGGGCGGGTGATGAAGAACCAGTCCCACGGCTGGGACTCGTAGGGGTGCCGCGTGCTCAGGCCCACCCCGAACTGGACCATCTGCTTGTGGTACTCGAACAGCGAGTACAGCGGGCCGAGGACCGGGATGTTGAACCCGGTGCCCTGCGCGTAGCCCCGGTCGTACCCGGTGTTGGTGACGAGCCAGTTCATCCAGGTGAGGATGTAGGTGACCAGCGGGATCACGCCTAGGGTGAGCGGCAGCCACTTGCCGTCCCGCACCAGCGCGCCGCGCACGTAGCCGCGCAGGCCGACCGTGCGGCGCGCGCCGAGGTCCCACGCGACGCACAGGCCGACGAAGGCGAAGATGTACCAGACGCCGTACTGCTTGGTCGCACAGGCGAGGCCGATGAGCACGCCGGCCAGGATGCGCCACTTCCTGATCCCGAGCTCGGGTCCCGCCTCGTCTCCAGGCTGCAGCACCACGGCCTCGGCCAGTCGCTCGCGCGAGACGTCCCGGTCGACGACGAGGGCGCCGAACGCGGCCAGCACGAAGAACATCAGGAAGATGTCCAGGATGCCGGTCCTGCTGAGCACGAACTCAAGGCCGTCGAGGGAGAGCAGCAGCCCGGCCGTGCAGCCGAGCAGCGTGGACCGGGTGAGCCGCCGCGCGACCCGGCACATGACGAGGATCGCCAGCGTGCCGAAGAGCGCGGGCGCGACCCGCCAGCCGAGCGAGGTGAGACCGTAGAGCCACTCACCGACCGCGATGAGCAGCTTGCCGACCTCCGGCTGGACCACGTACTCGCCGCAGCCAGTGCCAGAGCACGCCTGGAAGAGGTGGTTGCTGAAGTGGCCGGCGACCACCTGGTTGTTCACGTAGTCGGCGGAAACGGCCGGGGACCCGATCCAGTTCCACTCGACCCCGTGCTTCAGGATCGACCACGCGTCTTTCGCGTAGTACGTCTCGTCGAACATGATCGCATTGGGGACCGATAGCCTGTTGAACCGGAGAAAGCCCGCGAACAGCGTCACCAGGAGCGGCCCGATCCAGCCCCACAGCCGGTCGCCGGGCATGGGCGTCATCAGCCGGGCGCGCAGGAGCGCGATCCGCTCGGCCGTCCCGCCGCCGGCATCCCCGCTGTCAGCGGTCAGCGAGGGATCATCGATTCGGTCGGCGCCGGCCTGGCCGGGGTCGAACGTGACAGCGCCGTCGGCGCCGGCCGTGGTGCGGCTAGCATCGTGGCCGTCTTCGGGATCCTGGGCCGGCTGGCCGGCCTGTGTAGCGGTCATCGAACGCAATGCTATGTGGAGGGACGCCCGCGTGGGGACTAGAAATGTGACCGATCGTGTAGCTGGTGAGGCACGCGCAGATAACGGCGGTCCCGGCGTTCTCACGCTGGCCGGGGCGCCGATCGGCCAGCCGGAAGACGCCCCCGCGCGGCTGGC
>JAWWPV010000291.1:0-2825 GCA_033854775.1 Trebonia sp. | reverse complement strand
ATTGAGCAGCGTCAGCGTCTGGTTGCCCGCGAGGCGCACGAGGAGCGTGTGGAAGTCGCCGTGCAGCCTGATGGACTCGCGCGCGTCGTGGGCCACGGCGTCCTGGCGGCTGAGCGCGGTGTCGAGGACGTCGAGATCGGCGTCGGTGCGGTCGCGGGCGAGCTTGCCGACGCTCGGCACCTCGAGGGCGGCCCTGGCGCCGTAGACGTCTCGCAGCGTGACCCCCCGGTACTCCAGGGTGAAGGCCGCGTAGCGGGCGGCGACCTCGCGGTCCGGCGGCTGGACGCGTGCCCCGCCCCTGGCACCACGCCGGATGGCGATCAGGTTCTCCGACTCAAGCACGCGGAACGCTTCTCTCAGCGTGGGGCGGGAGACCCCGAACCGCGTCATCAGGTCCGATTCCGGCGGCAGGGCATCCCCCTCGGCAAGCTCGCCGCGGATGATCTGGCGGCGCAGCTCAGCCGCGACAAGCTCGGCGGCTTTCGGCACGCGGACGAGCTGACCGGCGCCGTTGGCCGTCCCGCGCGGCGCCTGACGCCCTAGGCTGACCATGCCGCCATCCTCATGCTAAGTTACGTTCACGATAAATTATTACACTATTTATTCTATTATATCTGTCGTACGCGTCCTGCGGGTAGTCGCCGTACGTGACGACGGCCACCCTCCGTGGGGGGGCGCCCTCCGCTCAAGCTAGTGGGATCGCCTAGCAAGAAGGATTAATTATTGCACTATATGTCGGCCCCGCTGGCCAAGGGAAGGTGAGCCAGCGGCGATAATGGGGCGTGCTTCCACGATGTCCCGTGCTTGACTGGGCCGCGTCCGGCGCGATGGCGCTGACCGGGCACCCGGGCGCCGCGCCGGTGACTTCGCCGGCGCCGGTACCTACCATGCTCAGTGCTGTGACTGACCAGCTGGCGCGGGTAACCGGCCAGACGGGAGCGGCCGTGCGCGCCGACCCCGCAGAGCTGCTGACGGGGCGGGCGGGGCTGGCCGGCTTTCACCGGGCAGGTCGGGTCTCGGCGGGCGGTGCGACCCGGCTGCTGCGTTCGGCGGACGGCTGGTGTGCCGTTACGCTCAGCCGGCCAGAGGATGCCGCATCCGTTCCGGCGATCCTTGGTGCCCTCGGGATGGACGAGCTCGCCGCCACCGTCGCGGCGGCGCAGACCTGGCGGGCTCTTGAAACAGCCGCCGCGCGGCGGCCGGCCAGCGAACTGGCGGGTGCGGCGCAGCTGCTTGGCGTCCCGGCGGCGGCGCTGCCTGATCAGCCGGTCCCGGTTCAGCCGGTCCCGGCCAGGAAAGATCCTGGCTGGCCCGCCTCGCCTGGCACGGAGGAGTCGTCTCCCTGGTCACCAGCCGGGACGCCGTGGCGGGTGACGCGCATCGCTGCTCCCTCCCCCGCGGCCCGCCTCGCCGGGAACGTGGTCGCGGACCTGTCGACCATGTGGGCGGGGCCGCTGTGCGCGCACCTGCTCGGGCTGGCGGGCGCGGACGTGATCAAGGTCGAGTCCCCCTCCCGTCCCGACGGGGCCCGCTCCGGTGACCGGCGGTTCTTTGACTGGCTGCACGCCGGTCACCGCAGCCTGGCCGTCGATTTCCGCACCGAGTCCGGGCGGGCCGAACTCGCCGCCCTGCTCGGCGTCGCGGACATCGTGATCGAGTCGTCGCGCCCGCGCGCGCTGGCGAACCTTGGCCTGGCACCCGAGGCAATCAGGCACCCGGACGGCCAGGTGTGGCTGAGCATCACCGGGTACGGCCGTGGCCAGCCGGACCGGGTCGCCTTCGGCGACGACGCGGCGGTGGCGGGCGGACTCGTGGGCTGGGACGGCTGCGAGCCGGTGTTCTGCGCTGACGCGATCGCCGACCCGCTCACCGGCGTCTGCGGCGCTCTCGCGGTCGCCCGCTCGGTGGCCGCGGGCGGCGGGCACCTCATCGACCTGTCGATGCGCGCGACGGCCGCCGCCTTCGCGGCCGGGCCGCTGCCGGATCATGGGCTCCACGCCGTCCGTCCCGTCGGCCCGGGCTGGCAGGTGACCTGCCCGCACCTGGGCCGGTCACAGGAAGTGCTACCACCGCGCCGCCCGGTACCGGCCGGGGCCGGCGCCGCCCTTGGCGCGGACACCACCGCTGTCCTCGCCTGGCTGGCCGGACGCTGATCGCGCCATGCTGATCCGCGACGCCCGCGTTTGGCCGGCACAGCCGTCCGGCGCGCCGGCCGACGGGCAACTGCCCGGCATTCCGCTCACCGATATCAGGATCACCGGCGGCTACGTCACCGGTTGCGGGCCTGGCCTCCGTCCCATCCCCGGTGAGGACGAGTTCGACGCCGCCGGCGGTGCCGTGCTGCCCGGCCTGCACGACCACCACGTCCACCTGCGGGCACTCGCCGCCGCGCAGGCGAGCGTCCAGGTCGGCCCGCCGCACGTGCGGACCGCCGCTGGACTGCGGCTGCGGCTGCGCGAGGCCGACGCCGTCGCCGCGCCCGGTGCGTGGCTGCGGTGCGTCGGCTATCACGAGTCGGTCGCCGGTGACCTGGACCGGTGGGCGCTTGACCGGATGCTGCCGCAGCGGCCGGTGCGGGTGCAGCACCGCACCGGCGCGCTGTGGATGCTCAACTCCGCCGCCGTCAGCAAGCTTCGCCTCGGCACCGGCCACCTTCCCGGGGTGGAACGCGACGGCGACGGCCGTCCCACCGGCCGTCTGTGGCGGATGGACGACTGGCTCGCCGCGCACATCCCGAGCCAGCCGCCCGATCTCGCCGCGGTGAGCGCCCGTGCCGCCGCGCTCGGCGTGACCGGCTTCACCGACGCGACCCCTGGCGCGGCCGA
>JAWWPV010000290.1:0-4097 GCA_033854775.1 Trebonia sp. | reverse complement strand
AGCCTAAACGGCATTCATGATTGGGACATGGCACCGTTCAGGTGCGGGCGAGGCGAGAGCCGTGTGCGGTGACCGGCGGTCGATTTCGCGGGTCCTGGCGCGCTGGCCACCGGCCCCCGGGACACGGCGCTGGTACAGGACGCCTATTCAATGCACCGTCCCGCTGTCCGGCTAGCATCGCAGCCATGACGACGCTCGCTGGCAAGACCGCAGTGGTGACGGGCGGCACCCGGGGCATCGGCCGCGCGATCGTGCGGCGGCTCGCCGCTGACGGCGCGCGAGTCGTGTTCAGCTTCCGTGAGGACAAGGCCGCCGCCGACGCGCTCGCCCGAGAGATTGGCGACGCGGTGGCGGTACGGGCCGACCAGGAGGATCTCGAGAACCTCGACGTGCTGTTTGAGCCCGTCGCCGAAGGCCTGGACATCCTCGTCAATAATGCCGCGATCACCGCGCCCGCCCTGATCCGGGAGATCACGCCGGAACTGTTCGACAAGGCGATGACGGTCAACGCGAAGTTCCCCCTGCTGGCCATGCAACGGGCAGCGCCGCTGCTGCGCGACGGCGGGCGCATCATCAGCATCTCGACCCTCAACACCGCGGCGCCCGGCCCTGGCATCGCGCTGTACTGCGCGAGCAAGGCCGCCCTCGAGCAGTTCAGCAAGGTCGCCGCGTACGAGCTCGGCCCGCGGGGCATCACCGTCAACACCGTCTCGCCCGGCGCGACCGACACCGACCTGCTGCGCGCCTCTAATTCCCCGGAATCGCTGGAGCAGGCCGCGGCGCAAACCCCCCTGGGCCGCCTGGGCACGCCCGCCGACATCGCGGACGTGGTTGCCTTCCTGGCCAGCCCCGGCGCCCGGTGGATCACCGGCCAGAACATCCAGGCCACCGGCGGCCTCAACTTCTGATCAAGCACGGCGGTAACCATGACCAGGGCCTCCCGTTAGCCGTGGCGCGTGGTCACGCCTCGGCCATGGCGAGCGCGGGAGGGCCGAGGGTGAATTCCGGGTCAATCTGGCCCGCCAGGTCCTCACCAACGGCGGCGCTGGCCCAGGCCCGGGCGTTCTTGCGGTGGAATTCCGCTGCCTGGCGGGTGTACCTGGCCCAGTCCCTTGGCTGCGCGTCGAGCCTGTCCCGGAGAACCTCGAGCACGGCTACCGTAGCGGGGCTCAGGTCATCAAGGCGGAACGGGCGCCCCTGCTCCATGGCCCGGACGGCTGCCTCGTAGCCGAACCAGGCCAGCAGGTCCCCGCCGGCGTGCTCGCGCAGGAAGGCCACGTCCTCGGGACCCTGCACCTTGTTCCCGACTAGGGCGAGGGCGGTGTCGTAGCCGGCGGAGTAGCCCTGCCACTGCCGGTAGACGCTGATGCCCTTGCGGGTGGGCTCGGCGACCAGGACCGTCAGGTCGAAGCGGGTGAACAGGCCGGAGGCGAACGAGTCGGCGCCGGCCGTGCAGTCGACGACCACGTACTCGCCCGGCCCGTCGACGAGGTGGTTGAGGTACAGCTCAACCGCGCCGGTCTTGGAGTGGTAGCAGGCCACGCCCAGGTCGTCCTCGTCGAAGGGTCCGGTGGCGAGGAGCCGGGACCCGCACGGGGTGACCGTGCCAAGCTCGTGGACCGGGTCTGGGCCGCCGTGCCGCAGCAGGCGGGAGCCGCGGCCGGGCGGGGTCGTCTTGACCATGGCGGCGGCCGAGCTGATCCGCGGGTTCGTCCCGCGCAGGTACTCCTTGATCTCCGTCAGGTGCGCGCCCATCGGCGGTGGCTCGCTCGCGCCCAGGGCCTCGGCCAGGTGCTGGTTGATGTCGGCGTCAACGGCGACTACCGGCAGCCCTTGGTCGGCCAGGTAGCGCACGAACAGCGACGACAGCGTGGTCTTCCCGCTGCCACCCTTGCCTGCGAACGCGATCTTCATTGCCTCTCCGCTCCGTTCCTGAGCCTGATGGCCACAACAGCTAGCGCCCATCATATTGAAATGATTGTCATTTTCATGGAGGATAACAGGGAGAGTAATCACACCGTTACGGAGAAGGGACCTCTCGATGTCGCTAGCAGTACCAGCGGACCTGCTCGACCGGGCACAGCGCGGCGAGGTGGACGACGCCGCGTTCCTGGACTGCGTCCGCACCTCACTGCCGTACGCCTGGGACCTGGTCACCGGCCTCGTCACCGACCTGGAAGCCGGCGGCGGGGAGTTCGCCGATAACCAGGTCCCGCCGCCCGATGAGGCGGCACGCGGCCAGCTACTACGGCTGATGGCCAGCGACGCGATGCGCGCTGCCGTCGAGCGGCACTACGGCGTCCGGCTGGCGTTCCAGAACTGCCACCGCGCCGCCGCCTTCCGCCCGGCCGCGACGGCCGCGCTCGCAGAGTTCACCTCCGCCCGCTCCCAGCTCCTCAACCAGAGCCCCGAGCTCGTCGACTGCTAGGAAGATCAAAATCACTCGTCCGAACGGGTGGTGGATGGCCCTGAACCGCCCACCACCCGTTCTGGCGGCGGGGACGATCAGGCGGCCTCGTCCGCGGCGCTCTAATGGGCGGAAGCCAGCGCGGGCACTGGGCGGTGCGCGGACCCGCGGCGGCGGACAGCGGTCCACCCCTGGCCGAGCAGGAAGAACCCGGCGGCGATCACGCCCACGAAGAAGCCGAGCGGCCAGTTGGTGCGGTAGGAGAGCGCGATGCCGGCCCAGACGGTGACCAGGGCGATGCCGGTGGCCACGGCGATGGCGTACCCGGGCCGCCTGGTGAACGAGCGTGCCGCGGCGGCCGGGCCGATCATCAGCGCGAACATGAGCAGGGCACCGACGACGGGCACGGTCATGCTGGTGGCCAGGGCCATCACGATCAGGAAGCACAGCTCCATCCGGCGGGTGCTGACGCCGCGCGCGTCGGCAACCTCCGGGAGCGCCGACGCGAGCAGCAGCGGACGGTAGATCGCCGCGATCGCCGCGAGGGCGACGGCGCCGAGGGCCGCGATGGGAAGCAGCACGGCGGAGCTGACCCCGAACACCTCACCGAAGAGCAGGGAGTAGGTCACCTCCGCGTACTCGGTGCTGAGGCTGAGGAACAGCGCCCCGATGCCGAGCATGAGCACGAGGACGAGCGCGGTGACTACGTCCTGCCGGGCCCGCCTGCCCAGCGCCCCGATACCGAGCGCGCCCGCGACCGCGAAGACCCCGAGGCCCCAGATGACGTTGAGGCCGAGCAGCCCGGCGCCTGCGGCGCCTGCGAAGGCGCCGTTCGGGATGGCGTGCGCCGCAAACGACTGGCCCCGCAGGACCGCGAAGAACCCTGTCACGCCGGCGATCACGGCCACGATGCTCGCCGCGATCCACGTGTTCATCATCAGGCCGGAGAACACGCCGGCGCCTCCTCGTTCTCTGGGGCCCGCGTGGACTGGCCAGGTCCGGCCCGGCCGCGCCGGGGCAGCCGGGCATAGGTGAGCAGGTAGCCGAGGACGACGAGGGCGACCACGAAGAAGCTGACCGGCCAGCCGCGGCCACCGGACGTCCAGTAGTAGCTGTCGTAGGCCAGCAGGATGCCCAGCCAGGTGGCGGCGGTGCCGATCAGCGCCGCGGCGGCCATCGCCAGCCCCGGGCGCTTGGTGACCCGCAGCGACGTGGCGGCCGGCCCGATCAGCAGCGCCGTGGACAGCACCGCGCCGATGACCACCGCGGACAGCGACACCGCTACGGCGAGCGCGACCAGGTACGCGACTCCCACCGCCCGCACCGGCACGCCACGGGCGGCGGCGAGGTCCGGGCTCAGCGCGGTCAGCAGCAGCACCCGGGACAGCACCGCGACCACGACCAGCGCCAGCAGCCCGGACACGATCAGCGCCGGGACGGTGTCCGGGCTGATCACGAACATGGAGCCGAACAGGATAGTGAACGACGCCCCGGTCGTGCTGCTGGTCAGCGTGCCCAGATACAGGAAGAGCGCCGCGGCGCCGAGCGCGGCGCCGAGGACCACGCCGGTGGCGACGTCGCGGCCGCGGCGGCGCTGCACGCCGATCAGCTCCATCAGCGCGGCTCCGGCGATGCCGACGATCAGGAACCCCCAGAACTGGCTGACTCCGACCAGGAAGGCGCCGGCCCC
>JAWWPV010000289.1:0-14269 GCA_033854775.1 Trebonia sp. | reverse complement strand
CCGGGACGATCTACGCCACCCTCGGCCTGTACCCGACCTCTGAGTCGGTGCTCGGCATCCAGTACCTGGAGGAAGTGCTACAGGGGAAGTCGATACCGAACTTGGTCAACATCATCAACCCGACCACCCATCCGGCGATCATCAACCAAGCATTCCTGAACGCGCACCCGAACTACGTGCCGGACTGGACGCTCGAGGGCTAGGGACACGGCAAACCAAGAGAGATCGAGGACGAGCCGGATGAATGCTCGGGGCTCCGCACGTGAGGCAGGATGATAAATGTCCACTGAGGCGGCGGTCGCTCAGGTCCGGCTCGTCTCGATCGGCAAGCGGTACTCCGGCACCAAGGCGCTCGACGACGTCAGCGTTGAGGTTGCCGGAGGTACCGTGCACGCGCTCGTCGGGGCGAACGGCGCCGGGAAGTCGACACTCGGGAAGATCGTCGGAGGCGTGATCCGCCCCGACGACGGACAGCTGTTCGTCGACGACCGGCCGGTCCGCTACACAAGCCCGCGCGAGGCGCGCATCGACGGGATCGCGACGATCTCGCAGGAGCTCTCGCCGGTGCCGCACATGAGCGTGATCGAAAACATCTTCTTCGGCATCGAGCCGCGGCGCTACGGGCTGGTGCAGTGGCGCCGGATGCGCGCGCAGTACGAGGAACTCGTTACCCAGTGGGGCTTTCAGCTCGACGGAAACGCCAAAGTCGGTACGTTGCGCACCGCCGACAAGCAGAAGGTCGAGATCCTGCGCGCGGTGGCGAGCGATGCCCGCGTGATCGTGATGGACGAGCCAACCTCGTCGCTGACCAGCGTCGAGACTGACACGCTGCACCGGATGATGCGCGCCCTGCGCGAGCGCGGCCGGACGATCGTCTACGTGAGCCACTTCCTCGACGAGGTGCTCGAGCTCGCCGACACGGTGACCGTGCTGCGCAGCGGGCGCCTCGTGCGGACGGGGCCGGCGGCGGCGGAAACCGAGGAGAGCCTCGTCGCCGGGATGTTCGGTGCCGCCGCGGCGGCGGAGCACTTCGAGAAGCCGAAGCACTTGACGTCGGCGGTGGTCTTGGACGTGTCCGGCCTCGACCGCAAGGGCGTGCTCAGCGAGGTCTCGCTGCAGATCCGGGCGGGCGAGATCGTCGGCCTGGCCGGGCTCGTGGGCAGCGGCCGCAGCGAGCTAGCCCGCGCGATCGCGGGCGCGGATCCGGTCGATCGCGGCACGATCACGGTCGACGGCACCAAGCGTCACATCCGCTCGCCCGCGGACGCGATGGCGGCCGGGATGGCGTTCCTGCCTGAGAGTCGCAAGGACGACGGGCTGTTCCTTGGGCTCTCCCTCGCGGCGAACACGACATTCGCGGACTTGCCCTCCGTTGCCTCGCGCTTCGGTGTGCTCCGCCTCGCCCTCGAGCGCAGGAAGACGACCTCGCTGCTGAACTTGACGTCGGTCCAGCCGCCGGTCCCATCGGCGAAGGTGGTAAACCTCTCCGGCGGCAACCAGCAGAAGGTGCTGTTCGCCCGCTGGCTGTTCCGCAACCCGCGCGTGCTGATCCTCGACGAGCCGACGCGCGGCGTCGACGTCGCGGCCCGCGCGGCGATCCACCGCCTGATCAACAACCTGGCGGCCGAGGGCACCGCCGTGCTGCTGATCTCGTCAGAGATCGAGGAGGTGCTCGGGCTCGCCCATCGCGTGCTCGTGATGCGCCGCGGCTCGATCACGACCGAGTTCGGCGCCGACCCGCCGATGGAGGCCGTGATGGAGGCCGCGTTCGGCCTTGGAGGGAGAACGATCTCATGACCGCCCAACCGTCCGATCCGCTGGCATCCGACCAGGTACCCGGGGATCCGGTCACGGCCGAGGACCCTGTCGCGGCCGGCGGTCCCGTCGGCCCAGGCGGGATTCCGCGCTGGCTCTCGCAGCGGCGGATCAGGGCCCAGCACGTCCGCGACTACGGCATCGTCGTCTTCGCCCTCGCGCTCTTCATCTACTTCTCAATCGCGTCGTCCGTCTTCCTCACCTCGCAGAACCTGCTCAACCTCGTCTTCCAGAACGCGACCATCGGCATCGCCGCCTGCGCCGTAACCTTCACGATCATCGCGGGGAACTTCGACCTTTCGCTCGGGTCGATCTTCGTCCTGAGCGAGGTACTGGCCGCCTGGGCCGCCGTCCACTGGGGGGTGTGGTGGGCGTTCCCCGTCGCGATCGTCTCCGGCATGGCGATGGGGCTCATCAACGGCCTGCTGGTGACGAAGCTGCGCGTGAACGCGTTCCTCGCCACGCTGGCGAGCGCCCTCGTGTTCGGTGGCATCGCCGTCGGCGTGACCAACGGGGGCCTGCTGATCACGCCGAGCAGCAGCGTGTTCACGTTCCTTGGCCAGCACCGGGCCGGCGGCATCCAGTACCCCGTGATCATCTTCGTCGTCGTCGCGGTCGTGCTCCAGCTCGTCCTGGCGTACACCGTCTTCGGCCGTCACCTCTACGGCGTCGGCGACAACCGCAACGCGGCGCGGCTGTCGGGCCTCAAGGTTGACCGGACCGTGATCATCACCTTCGTGCTCACCGGTGCTGCCTGCGGCCTCGCAGGCCTGATCGACGCGTCGACGACCGGGTCGGGGACAAGCGCCACGGACGGCCTTGGCGGTTCACTGGCGCTGCTCGCGATCGCCGGCGTAGCACTCGGCGGCAGCAGCATCTTCGGCGGAGTCGGCTCCGTCTGGCGCACGGTCCTCGGCGTGCTGATGCTTGGCATGATCACGAACGGCTTCGACCTGCTCGCCGTCGCGGACTACTGGCAGAACATTGTCCGCGGGATCCTGATTATCATCGCGGTCGCGATCGGCTTTGCCGTCGACCGCCGTTGACGAGCTATTGATCGACCGAGAGGGCCATCTTCGGGCAGCGGGTTACCGCGTCGCGGACGCCGGCCGCGTGTTCGGCGGGGACCTCGCCGTCGTTGGCGATGGCGAGGGCGTCCTCACCGTCCCCATCCTCGTAGATGGAGAAGACCTGGGGGACGAGGCGGGCGCAGACCGCGTTGGCTTCGCACGCGACTGGGTCGACGGTGACCTTCATAGCGCGGATACTAGGCCGCGCGGGTGGCCGTTACCAGAGCGGTTGTGTCGTGAGACAGGCGCGGGGAGCGGCGTTTGTGACTGGCGGTGAACGCGTTCGGCCGACCCGCGCACTGCCTTGACCCCCTTATGCGGCCGACTTACGCTCCGGGCAAGCCCAGGGCATAACGGGCTGAAATTACGCCTATGGCATTTCGTGAAGGCGGGAGGGCCTCGATGCCCGTAACTGATTCCTCCGTGGACTTTGACTGGTTCAGCCCGGAGGTCTGCCGGGATCCGCAGCTTTACGACGGCCTGATCCGCGAGGCGGCCCCCGTTGCCTACTCGCCGCAATACGACGTATGGGCGACCGGGCGGCACGAGCAGATCGAGCTGATGATGCGGGACTGGAAGACGTTTTCTTCCACGCGGCCGGCCTTCGAGGAGATCGGGCAGCCGATGATCCTGCTGTCCGACGACCCGCCGGACCACCAGCGGGTGCGGACCGTCATCTCCAAGGGCATGTCCCCCGCCGTGCTGCGGCGGATGCAGGACATGTTCGAGTCCGAGGCGGACCGGATCGTGCGATCGCTGCTCGACGCTCCCGGCGGGGTGATCGACGGGCACACCGACCTGGCTAAGCAGTACATCCTCCAGGTCTTCCCCGACGCGATCGGGCTCGGGGACGCCAACAGGGAGATGCTGATCCGGTTCGGGCACGCGCAGTTCAACATGTTCGGGCCGAAGAACGACATCTACCGGGAGTCGATGGAGGCGGCCGGGGAGGTCTTCGAGTGGGTCGCCACGAACTGCAAGCGGGACGCCGTCCAGCCCGGCGGGATCTGCATGGCGATGTACGAGGCGGCGGACACCGGGGCGGTCACCCAGGAAGAGGCCGAGATCCTGGTGCGGACGCTGTACTCGGCGGGGTCCGACACCACGATTTACTCCCTCGGCAACACGCTGCGGGCGCTGGCGGAAAACCCGGACCAGTACGCGCTCTTGCGGTCCGACATCGACGAGTTCGCCGTCCGGGCCTTCGAGGAGGGCATCAGGTACGACAATCCGGCGCGGTTCACCAGGCGGCGGGCGACGATGGAGGTGGACGTCGACGGGGTGACGCTGCCCGAGGACGCGCAGCTCCTGCTGCTGCACATGCCCGGCGGGCGTGACCCGCGCCGCTGGGAGAGCCCCGGCGGGTACGACATCACCCGCGATGTCGTCGGCAAGCACCTGGGCCTGGGGTTCGGCGTGCACGCGTGCGTGGGCGCCCGGGTGGCGCGGCTCGAGGGCGTGTCACTGCTGTCCGCCCTGGCGCGGCACGTCGCGTCCGTCGAACTGGCCGGCGAGCCCGAGGTGACCACCAACATGGCGGTCCACGGCCACGAGAAGCTGCCACTGCGGATCGTCCCCGCCTGAAGCCCTTGATGGTGGATCGTTACGCCGCGGTCGCGGTTAGCGGTACGAGGGCGGCGGACTGTTCGGCGCAGACCTCGGCCATCGCCTGGTGCGCGGCCCCGGACAGCCCGGGGAAGTTGACGAAGCCGTGCGGCATGCCGACGTACTCGGTGAACCGGACGGGGACTCCGGCGGCGCGCAGGGCCGCGGCGTAGCGGACGCCGTCGTCGCGCAGCGGGTCGTGCTCGGCCACCTGGATCAGGGCTGGGGGCAGCCCGGCATGATCGGGGGCGAGCAGCGGCGACGCCCACGGGTTGGCGGGATCGCCGTCCGGGCCGAGGTAGAGCCGCTTGTAGGTGCTTATCTCCGCCGCGGACAGGAACGGCGCGGACGGGTCCGCCGTCGCCGGCGCCCCCTTCGTCATGTCGGTGGCCGGGTAGATCAGCGCCTGGTGGCCGATCGCGGGACCGCCGCGATCCCGCGCGATCAGGCAGGTCACCGCAGCCAGGTTGCCGCCCGCGCTCTCCCCCATGACCCCGATCCGCCCGGTCGCGCCCAGCTCGGCGGCGTTGCCCGCCGCCCAGGCGAGCGCCGCGTAGCAGTCCTCGACCGCGGCCGGGAACACGTGCGTCGGCGCGAGCCGGTAGTCCACGGAGACGACGACCGCCCCGACGCTAGACGCGACCGAGCCGCATACCCAGTTGCCCATGTCCAGGTGGCCAAGCGCGAAGCCTCCGCCGTGGAAGTAAACGACGAGCGGCCGCCCGGCGGTGGCGCCGGCGGCAACCGGCCCGTAGACGCGGACCTTGAGGTCTCCCGCGGGCCCGGGCACCGACCGGTCGGTCACGTCGACCTCCGGCGCGACGGTACCGAATAGCCAGTTGGTCACCGGGTTCGCCGGCACCTGCCTGGCCTGCAGGGCGATGACCTCGGCGTCGCTCATGGTGGCGATCGAGACCATGCGCCTGGTCAGCCAGCCCCACACCCGCAGCCGCGGATCTATGCGCGCCATCGTGACATTCCCTTCAGCCTTCGGCCCGCGGGCCGCTAAGTCAACGTCGCTATCGTCGCGTTCCGCGCCGCCTCGCGCTAGTAGCCTCACGGTTCCCGCCCGGGCCGGCGGCTGGTGGCGGTCGCTAAGGTCGTTCCCTGAGACCAGATTCCTGGAGGGAACATGAGCGAGTCGCCCGGTGAGGTTGTCGAGCAGCGCGGGCTGTGGTTCGAGGAGCTGCGGACCGGGGTCGTCTACAAGCACTCGCCCGGGCGGACGATCGGCGAGGCGGACAACACGCAGTTCTCCACGCTGACCATGAACCCGCAGTCCCTCCATCTCGACGCGGCGTTCAGCGCGACGACCGAGTTCGGCGAGCGGCTGGTCAACAGCCTGCTGACCATGTCCGTCCTCGTCGGGCTGTCCGTCGGTCACCTGACCCAGGGGACGATCGTGGCGAACCTGGGGTTCCGCGACGCGCGCTTCCCCGCGCCCGTCCGGCACGGCGACACGATCTACGGTGAGACGGTCGTGACGGAGAAGCGGCTGTCGGCGAGCCGGCCCGGCCAGGGGGTCGTGACGTTCGAGCACACCGCACGCAACCAGCACGGCGAGGTCGTGGCCGTCGTCACCCGGACCACGCTCATGCGGTTCCGGCCAAACCCGGGGGGCCGGCCAAGCCAGGGGGGCCGGCCAAAGCCGGATGGCCAGCCGGAGCTGGGGGCGAGTGCAGAGTGATGACACAAGCCGAGCCGCCGTCCCTGCCGGGTCCCGCGCTGCTTTTCTGCCCGGCCGACCGGCCCGACCGGTACTCGAAGGCCCTGGCCGCCGCCGACGGGGTCATCCTTGACCTAGAGGACGGCGTCGGCGCCGACGCCAAGGACGCGGCGCGGGCCGCGCTGGTCGCCACGGACCTCGACCCCGCCCGGGTCATCGTCCGGGTCAACGCAACGGGGACACCCGAGCACGCGGCGGACATCGCGGCGCTGCGCGGGACCGGGTACCGGCTGATCATGCTGCCCAAGTCGGAGACCCGCGCGCAGCTCGACGGGCTTGGCGGCGACTGGCGGATCGTGGCGCTGTGCGAGACGGCGCTCGGCATCGTCAACGCGGCCGAGATCGCCGCGGCGTCGAGCGTCATCGCGGTGATGTGGGGCGCCGAGGACCTGATCGCCTCCCTGGGCGGCCGGACCAGCCGGTTCCCCGACGGGCGGTACCGGGACGTCGCCCGGCACGCCCGCTCGGTGGTCCTGCTCGCGGCCTCCGCCCACGGCAGGCCCGCCATCGACGCCGTCTACGTGAACATCCCCGACCTCGACGGGCTCGCCGCGGAGTCGCAGGACGCGGCCGCGTCCGGGTTCACGCTCAAGGGCTGCATTCACCCGAGCCAGGTGGCGGTCGTCCGCAGGGCGTTCCAGGCGGGCGAGGCGCAGGTCGCGTGGGCGCGGCGGGTGCTCGCGGCGGCCCGCGACGCAGGCGCCCGCGATAAGGGCGCGATCAAGGTCGACGGGCAGATGATCGATGCCCCGTTGATCCGCCAGGCCGAGGCGATCCTGGCCTCGGTGCGCTGATCCCGCGCCGAGGTTAACTTGGGGGTGATTGCGGCCGGTCCTCACCGTCCCATTTGCCTGGTTCGTCCGGTCCCCGGCGGCCCGGCGGCGCGAACTGGCGCCTTTAGCGCGGAACATATTTTTACCGCGGAAACTTTTCACTCGCACGGGCCCGTGGGTTTTCGAGTTGCGCGTCCCTTGCGTGCCGCGGTCCCGCGGTGGTCCGTTCGCGCCTTACTTTCCTCCGGGCGGTCCTTCGAGCGTGCCGTTGACGGCTGAGATCGCGGGTCATCGGGGTGTCCGGCCCGGGAAGGCCGGCCGGTTCGCCGGTTATGCCCCGGTTTGCTGGTGCTGCGGGCCGGCTGTTTTCATGATCGCGGGTCATCGGGGGCGGATATCGCCATTTTTGACCCGCGGTAATTTAACGGCCGGATTATGACCGGCGGTTTGTTCTATTTTGTGGTGATGATGCGGCGGTTCGCGGGGTGTTCCCCCCCGATGACCCGCGGTCACGCCCTGCGGGCGGCCGGCGGCCCGCAGGGCACCGGCCCGCAGGGCACCGGCCCGGCCAAGACGGAAGGCCCCCGGTCCTGCTGGGGAAGAGGACAGGCGTTGCGGGAGGGGCGAAGGCACGCATACGTTCGGAGTGATCGATTTTGATCTTCTCCGACGTATCGAGGAGTCCCGTGGCGCTTATCCGGCGTGGCATTCACTTTGGGTCTTACGGCAGCGTCGATGACGGGGCGGCGGTGTTCTGGCGGCTGGCCGAGGCGGCGCGGGCCGCCGAGGGGGCCGGGTTCGACGCGATCTCCGTCCCGGACCACGTGCACCAGAACCAGGTCGGCGGCGGGCCGGCCTCGCCTATGTTCGAGGCGTACACGGTGCTCGGGGCACTGGCGGCGGCTACTTCGTCGGCGAGGCTGTTCTCGCTGGTCAGCCCAGTTACATTGCGGGCCCCCGGGTTGCTCGCCAAGGCGGTGACCACGCTTGACGTGATCTCCGGCGGGCGGGCCGTGCTCGGTGTCGGCGCGGGCTGGGACGTCGCCGAGCACGAGGCGTACGGTATCGGTTTTCCCGGGCTCGGCGAGCGGTTCGACCGTCTTGACGAGGAGCTGGCCATCTGCCACGCGATGGTCACGACCGAGCGGGCGTCCTTCACCGGGAAGTTCTACGCCACCAAGGACGCCTACAACTCACCGCGGCCGGTGCGGGGTTCCATCCCGGTCCTCGTGGGCGGTGGCGGCGAGAAGCGCACGCTGGACCTGGTCGCGCGGTACGGGGACGCGTGCAACGTGTTCGCGGGCGCACCCGCGGACGTGCGGCACAAGTTCGACGTGCTCGACGAGCACTGCGAGCGCGTCGGACGGGACCCCGCGGAGATCACCAGGACGGTGTTCGCGTTCGACACCTCGGACCTGACCGCGCTCGCGGCGTCCGCGCGGTCGCTGGCCGCCGTGGGCGCGGACGGCATGATCATCGTCGGCCCGGCGGACCCGGCCGCGATCGGACCGATCGGCCAGGTGCTCGCCGAGGCCTTTCCCGGGCTGAGCGACCGCTAGTTCCCCAACCAGGCGCGGGCGGCGGCGGTCAGGGCGGCCACGCCGGTGCGGATGGTTGGCTCGACGACCGGGGCGAACAGCGGGGAGTGGTTGGACGGCAGGCCGTCCACGATCACCCTTGCCTCCTCTATCGTCGTGACGCCGGAGAACAAGGCCGGGTCGGAGCCGCCGAGGAACCAGTAGACGCACGGCACGCCCGCGGCGGTCGCCAGCAGGCCGACGTCCTCGCTGCCGGTCACCGGGCCGGGGTCGAGGGTCAGGCCCACCCCGGCGTTGAACCGCTCGGTGAGCTTGGCGCAGGCGGCCGGGTCGTTGACCAGGACGGGGACCGAGACCTCGGTGGTGATCTCGGGTTCCTTGGGCGCGCCGGAGGCCGCGGCCTCGGCGCGGATGATGCGGTCGATCGCGGCCCTGGCCTTGTCGTGCACCTTGTCGTTGAATGAGCGCAGCGAGAGCAGCAGCTCAGCCTGGTCGGGGATGATGTTCGCCGCGGTGCCCGCACGGAGCGCGCCGACCGTGAGGACGGCGGTCTCGCTCCCCGCCACCTCGCGGGAGACGACCCCCTGAAGGCGGAGCACGGTGGCGGCGGCCATCAGGACCGGGTCGACCGTGGTCTCCGGGCGCGACCCGTGCCCGCCCTGGCCGTACAGCACGACGCGGAGCGCGTCGGCTCCGGCCATCGCCGCGCCGCCGTGCACGCCGAGCACGCCCGCGGGCAGGGGCATGACGTGCTGGCCGAGCACGATGTCGGGCACGGGGAACCGTCGCAGGAGGCCGTCGTCGATCATGGCCCGCGCCCCCTGGCCGGCCTCCTCGGCAGGCTGGAACACCAGCAGCAGCGTCCCGCGCCAGGCGTCATGCGCCGCGGCCAGCTCGGCCGCGGCGCCGAGCAGGCAGGTGACGTGCATGTCGTGGCCGCAGGCGTGCATCACGGGCACGTCCGTGCCGCCGGAGTCCGTCGCGCGCCCGGTGCTCGCGTACGGCAAGCCGGTCTGCTCAAGCACCGGGAGCCCGTCCATGTCCGCCCGCAACAGCACGGTCGGGCCGGCCCCGTTCGAAAGCACGCCGACCACACCGGTGCCGCCCACCCCGGTCGTGACCTGGTAGCCGAGATCGCGCAGCCGGTCCGCGGCGATGCCCGCGGTCCGGTGCTCAGCGAAGGCGAGCTCCGGGTGCGCGTGCAGGTCGCGGTAAAGCGCTGCCAGTTCATCCAGGTCAGGGGCATTTGCCACCGCGAGCCTCCACGTAACTCGATTTTAATAACAATTGCACCTTTTGCCTCACCGTACGCCGTGCGCCGTGCGCCGTATGCCATGCGCCGTGCGCCGTGCGCGAGAGCAAATCGTGGCGGGTCAGCCGGGGCCGCCCGGTGCGGAAAGGGCATCGGCCGCGATGCCGCGGACACGGGCGAGTTCGAGCTTGCCCGTCGGGGTGCGGGGCAGCGCCGGGAGCAGGATGACCGCCCGGGGGACCTTGTAGCCGGCCAGGCGGCGGCGGACCGCGGCGCGCAGTTCGTCCGAGGTCAGCGCCGGGTTCGCGGTCGCGACCACGGCCACCACGCGCTCGCCCCAGGTGCCGTCGGGCACGCCGACGACCGACGCGTCGGTTACGCCTGGATAGGCGAGCAGGATGTCCTCGACCTCCTGCGGGTGGACCTTCTCCCCGCCGGTGTTGATCACGCCCGCGCCCCGGCCGAGGAAGCGGATCGCCCCGTCCGCCTCGACCGTCGCGAGGTCGCCAGGCATCGTGTAGCGGATGCCGCCGACGACACGGAACGTCGACGACGTCTTCGCCGCGTCCTTGTAATAGCCCGAGGGGATCGAGCCGCCGAAGGCGAGCGTGCCGACCTCGCCGCTGCCGGGCACCACCGGCCGGCCGGACGCCGTCAGCACCCGCGTCGCCGGCACCGGGTAGAACCGCGACGGCAGGTCGTCGACCGACGAGGTGACCGCGAGGGCGAACGGCCCGCCCTCACTCGACGCGAGGGCGTCGCTGATCGTGACGTTGGCCCGTTCGTGCAGTGCGCGCTTCACCCGGTCGCTCAGCACCGTGCCTGAGCTGGTGACGGAGTCCAGCGACGTGAGGTCGTAGGGCCGCCCGGCGGCCTCGGCCGCGAGCAGCTCGTCGACGAGCGGCTGGCACACGGCGTTGCCCGCCACGAGGAGCGTGCGGACGCGCTGCGCGGCCACCGTCTCCCAGACGTGCCGCGGGTTGAGCCCGCCCGGCCTGGTCAGGACGACCCGGCCACCGACGGTGAGGGTGCCCATGCTGTTGAACAGGCCGGTCGCGTGCATCAGCGGGACGACGGAAAGTACGGCCGGGGACCGGCCCGCGGCCCTGACCGATCGCGCGATCGCCACCAGCTCGCCGAGTGTCGCGGGCGGGCGCGCCACGCCAAGGCGGCTGAACAGCCCGGGCCCCATGGAGCCGAGCAGCTGCGACATGTGCCAGATGACGCCCTTCGGCTTGCCCGTGGTGCCCCCGGTGTACATGAAGAGCTGGTCGGATCCGGGCCGCGGCTCCCTGGGGCGGGGCGCGGTGGCGGCGTACAGGTCGGTGAGCTCGGGAGCGTCGCGGACCGCGCGCGCGCCGCCTTCCCCCGCAAGGGCAATGTCGGCTGTCGGGCCCGCGCGGACCAGGAGGCGCAGCGTCGAGAGCGTCGAGACAGGGTGGACCACGTTGGCCGCGAGGCCGCCGCTGAACACCAGGGCGGCGGCGTCGGCGTCGGCGAGGAGCGCGGTGAGTTCGTCCTGGGTGTAGCGGTAATTGGCGTTGACGGGCACCGCGCCGAGCTTGACGGCGGCGAACAGCGTCTCCAGGTACGGCGCGCCGTTGTACAGGTAGCACGCGACCTTGTCGCCTGGCCCGACCCCGGCGGCCTCCAGGACGGCGGCGAGCCGGGCCGCGCGGTCGTCGAACTCGGCGAACGTGTAGTCCCGCGCCGGCTCGGAGATCGCCACGGCGTCGGGCAGGTCACGGGCGATGGCTTCCCAGATAGTGCCGAAGGAGACGTCCATCATCAGTCAAGCCTGACAGGCGCCGCCGGACCTGTCGATGTGCGCGCCCACAGAGGACTACCCTCGTGGCCATGACCGCCCCGCTTCCCGATATGTCGCTGCCGGAATGGCTGGTGCTCACGATCCTCAGCCGGCAGCCGGCGCACGGCTTCGCGGTCGCGCAGCTGACCGCGGCGGACGGCGAACTTGGCCGGGTCTGGCAGATCCCGAAGGCGGTCGTCTACCGCGCGATCGGCCGCCTGCTCGACGCGGGGCTCATCGCCCCCGAGGGCACCGAGCCAGGCCTCGGCCCGCAGCGCACCGTCTACACCCCGACCGCCGACGGCCGCGCCGCCGCCGGCCGCTGGCTGCACGCGCCGGTCGAGCACGTCAGGGAGATCCGCTCGGAGCTGCTGCTCAAGCTCGCCCTGATCGACCGCGCGGGCGAGAACCCCGCCGACCTGCTGCGGGCACAGCGCGCGGTACTCGAACCGATCGTCGAGGCGATCGAGTCGCGCCGCGCGCGCAGCGCCGGCTTCGACGCGACCCTGCTCGCCTGGCGGCGGGCGACCGCGGTCGCCGCCCTTGACTTCCTCGACACGATCGCGCCCGCCGAGTCCCGCCACCCGTAGCAGTGGCGCTTTCCCGCCTCCCCGCTTGAGGTACTGAGTTATCCCGAACGGAAGCGTGTTCCTCCTGGTCTCGTCACCCGAATCAGTAGCTGCGCGAGATACCCGCAATCCGCGGCAGAGACAGTGGACGTTTGGGCACACCTTGGGGTGCGCAAACGTCCACCATCAGCGGCTAGCGGCGTTCGGCGATAGCGAAGAAGCGGTGCGGGGCGTCGTCGTACGCCGTCAACTCCCAGCCGCTGGCCGCCGTGGACCGGCGCAGCGGGTCTTCGGAGAGGGGCTCGTCGGGGGAAAGCGCGTGGCCGTGCCTGGCGGCAAGCGCGGCCCGGCCGGACGGGTGGAAGAGCACGAGCAGGCCACCGTGGCTGGTCACCCGGCCGAGCTCGCGGAGCCCCGCCTCGGTGTCCGGCAGGTGGCTGACCAGGCCGGCGGCGAAGATCGCGTCGGCCGAGCCGTCGGCGAAGGGCAGCGCGCGGGCGTCCGCGATGACCGTCGCGGCCCCCGCGCGGTCGACCGCGGGTCCTGCGGCCTTGAGCATTTCCGGCGTCACGTCCAGGGCGATGACCGTGCCGGCCGGACCGACTGCCTGGCGCAGCGGCGGCAGCGCCCGCCCGGTGCCGCACCCGACATCGATGACGACGCCGCCGCGCCTGATGCCCGCCTCGGCGACCGCCGCGCAGTACGCGGGCAGGTCGTCGCCGAACTTGACGTCCCAGGTCGCGGCCCGGCAGGCGAAGAACGCGCGCGTCTCCGTGAGGTACCACGGGCCGCGCGCCGCGAGCGGCGCGGCCACCCGCCTGATCACCGGCCAGTGGACGTCGTGCAGGTCGATAACGATGTCGGCGCGCTCCTCGCGCTCGCGCCTGCCAAGATCGCCCGGTTCTTTACCGTCTTGGCCGTCTTTGCGGTACACCGGGAAATGCCTGCCGCCTGGCGCGGTCCGCAGGAAGACCGCCACGTCCCAGGCCCCGTCCGCGTCCCGCGTCACCTGGACGGAGCGCGTGCGCTGCTTCCCGGCCAGTTGGCCCGCGAGCCGGGAGGCGAAGAGCTCCGCCTGGTCGGCCGGGCCGTCGACCAGCACGCAACGGGACCTGGCGGGCAGGAGCTCTGTCAGGCTGCCGAGCATCTCCTCCCACCGGTGACGGCTGCCGTCGTCGGTTGGCGCCTGCGCTCCGGCGGATGTTCCAGCGGTGGGCATGACCCCATCATGCAAACGACGCTTGCACTGCGCAAGGATCATTGGCCCGAATGTGACCGGGTGATCACCAGGCCGGCCGCAGCCCAGAGTAGCGTGACCCCGGCAGGACCATTGATCTTCTGTTGTCACGGGGAGTGTCACTCATGAAGCTGAGCGCGCGCAATCAGATTCCGGCCACGGTGACCGCCATCACCGCGGGGGAAGCCACCGCCAACATCGAACTGGACGCGGGCGGTGTCCGGCTCGTCGCCTCGATCACCATCGAGGCGGCCCGCGACCTCGGGCTGGCCGCCGGCCAGCAGGTGACCGCGGTCATCAAGGCGTCGGACGTCATCGTCGGCGTCGCAGACTGAGCTGACCGCCGCGCGCACGCTCCTTGCGCGGGCGGCCCTTGTCGTTGTCTCATGGTGACTACCTACCGATCGGGCACGGTCACAGGCCGGTGCCCGCGCGTGGCATGCTTCGGCTGGCTGCAACGGGGTAGCCAGCCGCGCCGCGCGGCAAGGAGATGAGCGTTCATGACAGCGACCGTGGACCAAAGCGTAGGGGAGTTCACCGCTACCCCCCGCCAGCTCTTCATCAACGGCCAGTGGACTGGCGCGGCCTCGGGCAAGACGTTCGAGACTCCCAACCCCGCGACCGGCACCACGCTGGCGAGCGTCGCGGAAGGTGACGCCGAGGACATCAACCGCGCCGTGCGAGCTGCGCGGAAGGCGTTCGACGACGGCCCGTGGGGCCGCATCACGCCGTCCGAGCGGGGCCGGATCATCTGGCGGATCGGCGACCTGATCCTCGAGCACGCCGAAGAACTCGCCCAGCTCGAATCGCTGGACAACGGCAAGCCCTACGCCGTCGCCCTGGCGGCCGACGTCCCGCTCGCCGCCGACCTGTTCCA
>JAWWPV010000288.1:0-3235 GCA_033854775.1 Trebonia sp. | reverse complement strand
TCCAGGAACACCACGCCGCTGCCGAACGCCCGCGCGGCCTCCTCACTGGTGCGCTGATAGGCCTCCCGGAGCTCGTCGTCGCAGCCCACGGCGCGGATGCCGCGGCCGCCACCGCCCGCAGTCGCCTTAAGCATCAGCGGATAGCCGACATGCCGCGCCTGCTCAAGCGCCTCCTCCAGGGTGCTCACCGGCCCGCGGCTCCACGCCGCCACCGGCACCCCGGCCTCCTCGGCGAGCAGCTTCGCGCCGATCTTGTCGCCAAGCTTGCGCATCGCCTCGGCGCTTGGGCCGATGAAGGTCACCCCAAGCCGGTCGCACAGCTCGGCGAACGCCGGGTTCTCGGCAACGAAGCCCCAGCCTGGCCAGGCCGCGTCCGCGCCGGTCTCGACCAGCGCCCGCTCCAGCGCCGCGAGGTCCAGGTACGGCCGGGCCGACGCCGGGCCCAGGCAGTAGACGAGGTCCGCCTCGAGCACGAAGGGAGCGTGCCGCTCGGCCTCGGTGTACAGCGCGATGGTCTGGAGCAGCGCGCCCCCCTCGGCCGGGAGCCGCTCGGCATTGAGCTCCCGCACCGCGTGAATCAGCCGGCGCGCCGCCTCACCACGGTTAACCACTGCGATCCGCGTGAACATGACCACTGTCGATCCGATCTGTGTGACTCGGGCCGGTGCGTCAGGGGACCGCTTAGATCCCCGTTAGCGCTGAATCGCGGAGGCTAGTCCCGCGCCATGCGGTCGGTAATCAATTCCATCGCGCAGCTGGCCAGGAGGTCCCGGACGCCGTCCTTGGTCGTCAGGTCCCGGTCCTGGCCCGGGTCGAGCAGCAGGCTCAGCTCGCCCGGGTCTGCGCCCATTGCGGGATCGGCCGACTTCTCCCGGGCCGGCCCGGTCAGGTCGACCACCCGCACGAGCAGGTCGTCACGCATGAACAACGTGCTGCCTGCCAGCGGCTGGTCCGGATCCAGGGCCGCCGCCTGATCCAAGCCAGCGAACAGGCGCATCGCCTTCGCGCCATAGCCCGGCCGGACGGGGTACAGGAAGCCCCGGCGGGTGGCCTCGCCCGCAGGCCCGGACATGGCCTGGACATGGTGCACGGCGGGGAGCGCGGCGCGGGCGAAGAAGGCACGTACCGACGTGGGGTCAGTGAAGTCACGGGCCTCCTCCAGGTACGGGTTGATGGCCTCCTCGACGGCCCTGACTTCAGTCTGCGCGGCCACGTGCCGCATCGCGTTGCCCAGGTCGCCTGTCACCTCGACAACCCGCATCACCCGGTTGCCGCGCATGAATAGCGAGGTGCGGCAGAGCCTGGTGGTGGCGTCGACCTGCGCCTGCGGCGCACTGTAGTTGGCCAGGATCTCGGCCACAGCCGACTCGCTGCCGGGCTTTACCGTGAAAGTGAGCCCGTGCCGGACGATCCCGCCACTGGCCAGAGGCGGAGCGGGCAGCGGGTCGGTACGGGGCGCCTCGGCCGCCGTGGCGGGCCGCCCGTAGCTGGCCGCGCTGCCGGACGGCTCCGGCCGACCGGTCAGGGGGTCGGGAGTCTCCCGCATGATGACGTAGCGCAGCGAGCTGTTGCTGCTGAGGCATGCGCTCATCGGCGCCACCAGCTCGCGGTGCGCCGGGCTGTCGACCCAGGCCAGGAAGGGCTCGGAGCTCTCCCACTCACTGGTGATGAGCCACTGGGAGGAATTCCCGAGGGAATGGCAGAGCTGGTCGCTGATGTGGCCGGGCACGTCGGCCACCTGGTGGCGAATCCGCTCGTAGGCCTCGAGGAAGCGCTCCTCGTGATCGTCGAGAACATCCATCAGGAACAAGACCCGCAGCCGGGATGTCCCGACGGCGGAGGGCTGGATGGTTCGGTCGTGCAGGGTCGTCATGGCTGGTGGTACTCCCTTCAGTTGTGGTGGGCCTGATCGGCCCGGACCAGCGCCGATGACACCCGACCCATGATTACAGAGCGTAATGAGAAGTGCACGAGGCGTAGTATTCCCGGGAGAGTGGGCAAAGTATTCCTGGGAGAGCCGGCCAACCTGCTCCGCGAGCCGGCAAACCTGTTCCCTGCCTGGGCGTAGAGGAGCGCACTGAAGCACATCACTCAAAAGTCTGGAGAGAGCGAGCCCATGACCCTGAAGGCCGACGATCGCGTGCCCGTCCTGATCGCTGGCGGCTCCCTGGTGGGCCTGTCCACCTCACTGTTCCTCGCACGTCTCGGCATCGGTCACCTGCTCGTGGAACGGCATGCGCAGACCTCGCGCCATCCACGCGGGCGCGGCAACAACTTGCGCACCATGGAACTTTTCCGTACGGCCGGAGTGGAGCCGGCGATCGTTGAGGCCGCGTCCCTGCTCGAACACAACCACGGCATCCTGCAGGCCGAGACGCTGACCAGCGGGGAAGACGAATGGCTTATCCGGGAAGTCGACCCAGCCGGGGAACATGCCCGGGTCAGCCCGTCGAGCTGGTGCCTGTGCAGCCAGAACGACCTGGAGCCTGTCCTGCTGCGCGCCGCCCGCGACCTCGGCAGCGACATCCGCTTCGGCACCGAGCTTGTCTCCTTCGAGCAGGACGGCGAGGGAGTGACCGCCCTGGTCAGGAGCCGGCAGACCGGGGATGAGCGGACCGTCCGGGCGGACTACCTGGTCGCCGCGGACGGTCCGCACAGCCCGGTCAGGGAGCGGCTCGGCATCGGTCACACCGGGGGCGGCGACCTGTTCCACAGCGTGAGCATCGCCTTCGAGGCCAAGCGTCTGGCCGAAGCCGTTGGCGATCGCCGTTTCTTCTGCGCCTACCTGACGAACGATCAGGGACCCGGCGTGCTGCTTCCCGTCGACAACAAGGAACTCTGGGTGCTGCACGCGCCCTTGCACGCCGAACTCGGCGAAACGCTCGAGGACTTCACCGACGAGCGCTGCGCCGCTGCCATCCGCACTGCGACCGGAGTGCCCGACCTGGAGACGGAGATCACGGGAAAGGCGCAGTGGACCGCCGCCGAGCGGGTAGCCGAGCGCTTCAGCGACGGCCGGGTCTTCCTGGCCGGCGACTCGGCGCACGAGATGGCCCCGACCGGGGCGTTCGGCTCGAACACCGGGATCCAGGACGCCCACAACCTCGCCTGGAAGCTCGCCGCGGTACTTGACGGCTGGGCGGGACCCGGCCTGCTTGAGACCTACGACCATGAGCGACGGCCGGTGGCCGCGGCGACCAGTGTCCGCGCCGCCGCCCGTTCCGCCGAGCACAGC
>JAWWPV010000287.1:0-2838 GCA_033854775.1 Trebonia sp. | reverse complement strand
GCTACTGGGACTGGCAGGGGCACGAGGTCAACGTGCCCGACGAGACGCTCGCCGCGATCGTGGCTGTACTTGAAGACACCGGGCTTGAGACTGTGCCGACGGAAACCGTGCCGACGGAAACCGCGCCGCCGGCGGACGGCGCTGACCGCCCGCCCGCCGCGGTCGCGCCGGTGCCCGCCGAGCGGTCGTGGGGGTTCGCCGTGCAGTTGTACTCGCTGCGCTCGCGCGACTCGTGGGGCCACGGTGACCTGCGTGATCTCGCGGACCTGGCCGCCTGGTCGGCCCGCGACCTGGGCGCCGGGTTCGTGCTGATCAACCCGTTGCATGCCGCCGAGCCGCTGCCCCCCGTCAGCACGTCGCCCTATCTGCCGATGAGCCGCCGCTGGGTGTCGCCGCTGTACCTCCGCATCGAGGACATCCCGGAATACAGAGATTTGAGTTATTCCGAACGGAAGCGGCTTGCTCTTGTCTCGCAACCGCTTCGCCTTGCGTCGCTAAGCGCTGAGCTGGTCGACAGGGACGCGGTCTGGACAGCCAAGCGCGAGGCGCTGGAAATGCTGCGGAAGGTGCCGCTCGCGGACGAGCGGCAGGCGTCGTTCGGCGAGTTCCGCGCCAAGCACGGGCGGGCACTGGACGACTGGGCCGCCTGGTGCGCGCTCGCGGAAATCCACGGGCCCGACTACCGGACCTGGCCCGCGCACCTGCGGGACCCGCGATCCGCGGACCAGGAGGTACGGCGCGGCGATCTCGCCGCGCAGGCCGAGTTCCACACGTGGGTGCAGTGGCTCGTCGCCGACCAGGTCGCCGCCGCGCAGGCGGCGGCACGCGCCGCGGGCATGCCGATCGGCATCATCGCCGACCTGGCGATCGGCGCGCACCCCGGCGGCGCGGACGCCTGGGCAGGCCAGGAGTTCCTGGCGAAGGGCTTCACCGTCGGCGCCCCACCGGACGCGTTCAACCAGCGCGGCCAGGACTGGGGCCTGCCCCCCATGCACCCCCGCGCCCTGGCGGCCGCCGGGTACCGGCCGCTCGCCGACCTCATCAACGCCAACCTGTCTCTCGGCGGCGGCCTGCGCATCGACCACGTCATGGGCCTGTCCCGGCTGTGGTGGATCCCCGCCGACGCCCCGCCCACCGAGGGCGCGTACGTCTCCTACGACGCGCGGGGCATGCTCGGCACCCTCGCGGCCGCCGCCTCGGCATCCGGGTCCGTCGTGGTCGGCGAGGACCTCGGGACGGTCGAGCCATGGCTGCGCGAAGCGCTGGCCGCCCGGGGCATCCTGGGCACCCAGATGCTCTGGTTCGAGCGCGGCTGGTCCAACGAGCCCCTCGCCCCCCAGTGGTGGCGCGCTAACTCGCTGGTGACGGTTTCCACGCACGACCTGCCGCCCGCCGCGGCGTTCCTGTCGGGGAAGCAGGTAACCGACCGGCTCGCGCTCGGCCTGCTGACCCGCACGGAGGCCGCGGAGCGCGCCGAGGCCGACAGGACCGTCGACGACTGGATCGGCGCCTGCGTCAGCCAAGGCCTGCTCCCGGCTGGCCGCCGCCCCACCGCCGACGAGTTCACCGTGGCGCTTTACGGGTACCTCGCGAAGACGCCGGCCAGGCTGATCGGCGTCAACCTGGCCGAGGCCGTCGGCGAGACCCGCTCCCAGAACATGCCGGGCACCCGCGACGAGTACCCCAACTGGAAGCTTCCCCTCTGCGGCCCAGCAGGGGAGCCTGTCCTCCTCGAGGACCTCGCCACCAGCGACCACGTGCGCAAGGTCGCACGCGCGGTCTCCGGGCCAGGGCAATGAACGCTGCGCAATAACTTTTACTTCGGACCCCAGACACCCTGCAGACGTGCCAGCGTGGAAGGATCGGAGCGGAAACGACAGAAGAAGTCAAGAGCCTGAACGAGGGAGACAGCGATGTCGGCTACTCCGCTGCGGGAGCGGAAGGCGTGGCAGGCGCTTGAGCGCCATTACGCGGAAATCTCCGGTACCCACCTGCGCGACCTATTCGCCGCCGACCCTGGACGGGGCGAGCGGCTGACGGCCGAGGCCGCGGGCATCTACCTGGATTACTCCAAGAACCGGATCACCGATGAGACCCTCGCGCTGCTCATCGAACTGGCCGAGGAGTCGGGGGTGGCGGAACGGCGGGACGCGATGTTCCGCGGCGAGCACATCAACGTGTCAGAGAACCGGGCGGTGCTGCACACGGCGCTCCGGCTGCCGGCCACGGCCACTCTCGTCGTCGACGGGCAAAATGTCGTGGCGGACGTCCACGCCGTCCTCGCGCGCATGCGTGACTTCGCCAACCGCGTGCGTTCCGGAGAATTCAAGGGTTATACGGGGAAGCCGATTAAGAACGTCATCAACGTCGGCATCGGGGGCTCCGACCTCGGTCCCGTCATGGCGTACGAGGCGCTGAAGCATTACTGCACGCGTGACATAACCTTCCGTTTCGTATCCAACGTGGATTCCACGGATTTCGTGGAGGCTGTCCGCGACCTCAGCGCCGACGAGACGCTTTTCATCATTTCCTCCAAGACGTTCGGGACGCTGGAGACCCTGACCAACGCGGAGTCGGCCAGGGAATGGGTGGTTTCCGCCCTGGGCTCGCCCGATGCCGTGGCCAACCACTTCGTCGCGGTGTCCACCAACGCGGAGAAGGTGTCGGCGTTCGGTATCGACACGGCGAACATGTTCGGGTTCTGGGACTGGGTCGGCGGGCGGTACTCGATGGACTCCGCCATCGGGCTGTCCACGATGATCGCTCTCGGGCCCGGGCAGTTCGAGGAGATGCTCGCCGGGTTCCACGCGATGGACGAGCACTTCCGCACCGCGCCGC
>JAWWPV010000286.1:0-13994 GCA_033854775.1 Trebonia sp. | reverse complement strand
TACCAGCTAGTACGGCAGCCGCTAATCGGGTCCTGAGCTGCTGGGACGCGAGAGTGATTTTGGTCCCGGGTTTTGGCCCCCGGGTTGTTCGTGGCCGGCCGGACCGCCGGGGGGTTCATGATCGTCTGTTCGCGGGAGCTGACAGCGCTGCGGGCGGAGGGCCCGGGGTGCCGTCGCGAGTGATGCCCCGATAATGAACCCGTGCGTATCCGGGCGGCCCGGGCAGGCGAACTGCCCGCCCTTCAGGCGATCGAGCGGGCGGCCGGGCAGCCGTTCGCTGACATCGGAATGGCTGAGATCGCGCAGGACGAGCCGTACCCGCTGCCGGTCCTCGCTGCCAGCGAGCAGGCTGGCCTGCTGTGGGTGGCGGCCGGTGAGACGGACGAGCCCGTCGCCTACCTGATGGCGACCGTGGTCGATGACTGCCTGCACATCGACCAGGTATCGGTCCATCCGGGCAGCGCGCGGCGCCGGCTCGGCCGAAGGCTCCTGGAGCACGCCGCGGGACGTGCGGTGGCAGATGGCCTCGCTGCGCTGACGCTGACCACGTTCGCGTCGGTGCCGTGGAACGCGCCCTATTACCTGCGCTGCGGGTTCCGGGTTCTCGACGATGCGGGACTCACCCCTGGCCTGCGGGCAATCCGTCAGCGCGAAGCCGAGCTCGGCCTCGGCAGGTGGCCCCGGGTGTGCATGCGCCGCGACCTGTGCGCTGCCACCCTCCCGGGACGCGGCCAGGCCTAGCGAACGCCGGCTGCGGTCGTATCCCGGATCGCTGTCTTGCGAACGAGTCACGCGAGGACGCCGCCACCAGGCACGATCCCACTGGTTCCACAAACGTGCACGCCTGGCGCGCGACTACACACTGGTCAGCTAGCGATTGGCCGCTGCCGTACTAGGCGGCAGATGATGCCGGGAGTTAGATTCCCGTATCGAATGACGCGGCCGGCGAGTCTCCATCCGCCCCTGGAGAGAGCGGATGCGCGATACTGGCCGCATGGTTGACGACACTGCGCGGGACCGGGCCATCTACCACGCGCTGAAGGCGGCCGACGAAGTCGCGGCAGCACTCCAGACTCACCTTCTCGAGGAACACGGAGCCGATCCGGAGCGCGCCGCCCCGCAAAGCCCTTCCAGCAACTCCCTCAAGCTGCTGCGGCAGGCCCGCGAGCGCCTGGGGGCGGGACTGCGGGCCGTGGAGGCAGAGCACATCGCGGAATCCGACGAGATCTCCCTGCGCAACCAATAATCCCAGCAGCCGCACAAGCTACCGTCTTGCTCTGCGGCGTGAGCGCGGACTGACCGTCATGACTTCTGTCCGGCCGTCGCCGCGGTCTGTCGTCCGAATAACGACAGAACTGCTCAGGTATAAGTGCGCCCGCGGCGGACACGGGCCGCCCAGACCAGCAGCGCCAACCCCACGATGACCGCCGCACCACCGAGCAGCGCGAACGGTGCGTGACCCGACATGCCCGAGCCGTGCATCGCGCCCGATCCTTGAGCGATCCACAGCGCCCCCAACGCGCAGAAGACGACACCAGCGATACCGCGAATCCACACCACGCTCTCCGATCTTTCGAGCAACTCGGGCCCGGCTAGAGGCTCCGCATCGTTATATATACGGGCCTCCGCCGAGAACAGATTGCCCGTGAGCCTCAAGCTCGGGGTGAACTTCCTGTTCTTGGCAGCCCGCAACCACGCGCTCGCCGACGGCGACAAGCAGCTCGCGCTTGCCGCGGTCATCGCGTTCTGCAGCCTTAACGGCCGCCGTCTGACCCTGGCCAACGACGAGGCCTACGACTTGGTGATCAGCGTCGCCGCCGGGCAACTCGGCGATCTCGACGCCATCGGGGCCATCCTCCGGAACGCCACACAGCCTCGCAGGTAAAGCGACAGCTCGGTCCGCACACCCAAGCCCCAAGTTGCCCGAATCTGGAGTCGTACCGTGCTGGAGCACTGTGATGGCGGAAACTTTTCTTCTGGCGGAAGAAAAGCACGCGCAGGAGCCGTTTTAGCTCCACCGGACGACAAGTTACCGCGTTGCGCGGAGTTTCCACGATAATTGCCACAGGTCAGCAGCGCCACCGGGTGCGCTGTGCCGAATTGCCCGTTAGGTCCGCAGCGGCAAGCATGCAGGACACGTACGGACCGAGCGCCCCCCGAACGCAGCGGGATGCCTGTGCTCAGCGAGCATCGCTGTGCCGCCTTAGCCTCATCCGGCAAGCCGCGGCGATGTCGCCGATGTCGACCTGCTGCAAGACGACCTCGTGACTGTCGTCGGCCGGATTCAGCGTGCGGAGCGCCTGCTGGTAGGCGCGCCGCGCGGCCCGGGTGTCGCCTAGGGCGTCATGCGCGCAGCCAAGCGTGAAGGCGGCCAGAGCGAATGTCGGCTGTACGTAGAGCGCACGGCGGAAGGCGGTGACTGCCTGCTTCGGCTCGCCGCCCTCAAGCATGACCAGCCCGTAGGCGAACTGCGCGTCGGCGTCCAGCGGGTCGCTGATGAGCAGCGGCGCCAGCTGGGCGACTGCCGTGCCGCGGTCCCCTCTGCTCGCAGCCGCCAGCGCCGCCGTGATCCGGCTACCGCGCGGGTCCGGCTCGCGTCCGAGGGGACGTCGCGTGCCCTTCCCCGGCGCCTTCTGCTGGCTGGCCGCCTGCTTGCCCGCCGTCTGCCCGCCCGCCACGGGCGGCGGTACGATCCGCACGTTCCGCTGCAGCACGTCCGCAGCACCGAGCAGCAGCTTGCCGCCGGGCCGGAGCGCGCCCATCAGCGACCCCACGAGATCCTCGGCCACAGTGGCGTCGAAGTAGATCAAGACGTTCCGGCAGGTGATCAGATCGAAGCCGCCCTCACGTGGGGGCGGCACCGGGTCGGTGACGAGATTGTGCCGCTCGAAGCGGACAACGCGGCGCAGCCGGTCGGTCGCCCGGTAGCTGCCGTCGGTCTCATGGACGAGATACCGGTCGCGGATCGCGGGGCTGAGCTCGCGCACCGCGCGCGGGCGATAACGGCCGACCGCTGCGGCCGCGAGAGCTGTCGACGAGATGTCCGTCCCGAGCACGTCGACTGGTGGCGGACCGGACGGGAACGCCTCCGCCGCCAGCAGCGCGAGCGTATACGGCTCCTCCCCAGTCGCGCATCCAGCGCTCCAGGCGCGAATGACGCGCGACCCGGCGGCGCGTGCGCTCTCCATGAGGCTAAGCCATGGGATGGCGTCAAGCTGGCCGCGATCACGGAGGAACGAGCTTTCCTGGACCGTTACCTCGTCGATGAGACGGTCCAGCAGGCGCCGCCCGGTTACCGGGTCCGACACGGCACGCATGAAGCCGGCCGGGTCGAGGCCCGGCGCGGCGCGCTGCAGGGCTGCCCGCAGCGTGGTTTCCTCCTGGCGACGGCTGAGCACGATCCCCGTCTCGCGGCGGACGAGGGCGGCCAGAGCGGCGAGCGGCATCGCGGATCGCTCCTTATCTCTGTGCTGCTATCCCTGTGCTGCGATGGGCCGGTGGCGGAGCTCGGCCAGGCAGCCGGTTATCTCTTCCGGGGAGAACTCAAGCCCGACCCCGACGGCGACGGCGGCCTGCGGCATTCCGTCTACCGCCGATGAGTGTCGGTCCTGGGCGATCGCGAGCCCGCCGACCCCCAACACTGCCGCGGCACCGGCGGAACCGTCCCGCCCAATGCCGCTGAGCACCACGGCAACGGACGCCGTCCCGGCGGCCTCCGCGATGCTGGCGAGGAGAACGTCACCGGACGGGCGATAGCGGGTCCCGCCGGTCAGCCTGTCCAGGTAGAGCCGCCCCGAGGCAGCGAGCTTCAGGTGCGCGCGCTCGGGCGCGATGTGGACCCCTGCCCGGGCCGGCGCTCCGCCCGCAGCGACGTCGACCGGGAGCGGGACGGTCTCGTCGAGCCAGCGCGCCAGCCCGACGGTGAAGCCGTCGGATATGTGCTGCACCACGAGGATCGGTATCGGGTAGTCCGCCGGCAGGCCCGCGAGGATGCTCGCCAGGACAAGGGGTGCCCCGGTGGACCCGCAGATGCCGATGACCGATGCCGACCGATCGAGTCTCGGCTCGGGCGGCAGGCTCCTGAGCTTGGCGCGCGGATGGCGTATCACGCTCGCGCGGCTGAGCAGCCGTACCCGGTGCCGGAGCGCGTCCGCGCTGCTTCCTCCAGGGACGCTGAGGTCGAGGGCACTCTTGGCAACGACGTCGAGCGCGCCCGCGGCCAGCACGGCGGCGGCTTCCTGGTCCGTCGCGGGCGGGCGGCCGGTAAGTACGAGGATCGGCACCGGCATGAAGCCCATGATGTCCTCGATGGCCGCGATCCCCATCGTCGCCCGTCCTTCGAGGTCGATGATCACCTCGTCGGGTTTGACCCGCGGGAGCAGCTTCATCGCGTCCGCCACGGTGACGCACGCAGCCGCGACCGTGATATCGCCCTCGTGTTCCAGCGCCAGCTGCAGCGCGGCGATGTAGCCGCGCGAGCCCGCGCAGACCAGCACCCGTGCCATCACGGCCTCATCCGCGGACTCACATGCCTCACCCGCCGACCAGCCGTTCGACGGTCGCAAGCAGCGCCTGCTGGTTGAAGCTGCGTTTCAGCACGTAGGCGTCGGCACCTGCCTCGATACCCTTCCGCTTGTCTTCCTCCGATCCCCGGGACGTGACGATTACCACCGGCAGGGAGGCGTGAGCCGGGTCCGCGCGGATGGCCCGGGTTAGCTCAAGCCCGTCGAGCTCGGGCATCTCCAGGTCGGTGACAACCAGAGCGACGTCCGCGTCGCAGCTCAGTGCCCGCAGGGCATCTCTTCCATCACGCGCCGTCACCACTCGGTACCCTGCCGTTGCGAGGATGCTGCGCTGCAATTCGCGAACGGTGAAGGAGTCCTCAACGACCAGGATCTTGGCGGTTTCGGTACGCGGCAGCGATAGCGGGCGCAACGGCCCGCTCGCCGGCCTGCCGCCGATGAGCGCGGCGGGCTCGGCCAGCAGCGCTATCCGGCCGTCGCCGAGGATGGTCGCGCCGAGGTATCCCCGCACGTTCGCCAGCAGCGGCCCTAGCGGCTTTACCGTCACCTCCCCCTCGCCGAGCATGGCGTCACACGCTACCGCGAACCTCCTGCCGAGCACCGTGACCACGAACGCCGGCGGGTTGTCCCGCAGCGGCGGGGCGTCGGCCCCGAGCAGCACCGCGACGTCGGCCACCGGCACTGCCCGGCCGCGCACTTCCACCGAGGTGCGACCCTGCAGCGACACCGTCTGCGACACGGTCACCACCTCGTCGACCGTGGCCAGCGGCACCCCGAACAGCGCCCCGCCGCGCTCGAACAACAGCACGCTCATCAGGGCGAGGGCCAGCGGCAGCAGCAGGGTGACCTGCATGCCGTGGCCCGGCTCGCTGCGGGCTTCAAAACTGCCGCCCAGTGAATGCGCGTAGTCCTTGACGGCGTCGAGCCCCACGCCGCGGCCCGCCAATTCTGTCACCGCTCCGGCGGTCGAGTAGCCAGCCAACGAGAGCACGTCCGCCAGCGTTCCCTCCCGGCGTGCCCGCTCGCCCACCTCCCGGGAGATTCCCCGGCCGTCATCCGCGACGACCACCTCGACGCGACTGCCGCGAGGCACGGCCCGCAGTTCCACCATGCCGCGCCGTGGCTTGCCGGCCCGCTCCCGTTCCTCGGGTGACTCTATTCCGTGGGCGATGGAGTTGCGCAGCAGGTGCGTAAGCGGCTCGCTGAGGCTTTCCAGGATGACCCGGTCGAGTTCGGTGTCCGCTCCCGTTACGATGAGCTCCGCGTCCTTGCCGGCGGCTCGCGCGAGGTCGCGGACCATGCGGGGCAGCGGCCCGGTGATTGCGGAGAGCGGGAGCGTGCGCATCCTGATCGCCGTGCCCTTCAGCTCATCCAGCGTGCGCTCACCCGCGCGGAACGCGTCCGCGACGCTTTCCGGCAGCCCCGCCTCGGGGCCGAGCGCATGCGCCAGCCGTCGGCCGTCTTGGACGGCCTCGCCAACGATGTCGAGAAGCTGGTCGATCCGGTCCGACGGCACGCGCACCGACCGTTGCCCCCGGACCGCACTGCGCCTTCCGGCGCGGGCTTCCTGGCCGACGCTGGCGCCCGGGTCACCAGCATCCGTCGGCGATGGCGGTGATCGCGGCTGCCGAGGCAACCGTGGCGCCGTGGCTGACTGTGCTGATTGCGTTGGTTGGGGCGACAGCGCGGCAAGCTCGCTGAGCACAGCGCCGACCGGCGCCTCCGTGCCGTTGACCCGCGCGCGAATCGCGGCCGTGGCGCGCAGCAACGGGTCGGAGAGGCCCGGCGGGAACGCTCCCGCTTCACGGACGCCGGCCAGGACGTCCTCGGCGGCATGAGCCATCGCGGCGATGTCGGGCATGCCGACCATTCCGGCCGAGCCTTTGATGGTATGCACGTGGCGGAATATCGAATCGATCAGCTCGGCGCTCCCTTCGCCGGACTCAATCGCCAGCAGGGCAGCCTCGGTCTCATCGAGGCGCCGGGTCGCCTCGTCGCGGAAGGTCTCAAGTAGCTCGGCGCTGGGCTCGCTCACCCGTTCGCCTCCGCTAGCCGGCTGAGCAGGCGGGCGATGTCGAGAACCCCGATCAGGTCGCCGTCGTGCAGGATGGCACCGAGCAGCGAGTCCGACTCAGGCGCTTCCGTCGGATCAGGGAGCTCGGCGACATCGCTGATCTCGTCGACGGCGAGGCCCGCCTGCACGTTTGCTGCCTCGGCCACAACCAGCCGGCTAGGCGCTGCCGGGTGATTGATGCCCAGCAGGAGCGCGAGGTCCACAACTGGCAGGATCTGACGCCGCAGGTTCCGCACGCCGAGTATTTCCCGCCGGGTCCCCGGCACGGTCTTCACCTCGCCGAGGTCGGCTATCTCGATCACGTTGCGCACGGGTATGGCATACGTCTCGGCCGCGATCTTGACGATGGTGTACGTGCTCATGAGCTGAGTTCGCTAGTCACGTCCTTGAGCGCGGTTTCGATTTCATCGACGAGCTTTTCCAGTCGCTCACTGGTGGCCGCCCATTGGATCTGCTCGGTGGCGAGTTGGTCGGCTGCCTGGCGAATCTGCTGGGTCGCGGCGTCCACCTGGTCGGCGGCGGTCTTCTGCTGCTGGGTGATGAGGATGGATTCCTCCAGCATGGTGGCGGTGGAGGTCATCAGCTCGCCAACCTCCCGCGCCTGGCGGATGCCCTGTTCGGTGGCCATGATGGTGGCGTTCGTCTCGTCCTGCACGGCGCCGATGATGACGCTGATGGAGTCGGTCGAGCGCATCGACCGCTCGGCGAGCTTGCGCACTTCGGCGGCCACCACGGCGAAGCCGCGGCCAGCCTCGCCGGCCCTGGCGGCCTCGATCGCGGCGTTGAGTGCGAGCAGGTTGGTCTGGGCTGAGATGTCGTTGATCAGCTCGAGGATCTCGCCGATCTTCTGTGCGCGCTCGCCGAGCGACAGCGCGCGGTCGGCGATGGCCTGCACCTTTTCCTGCATGTCGCGCATAGTGTCGCCGGTGCGCTCGGCGGCGTGCGATACCGCGCGGGTAGTGTCGGCGATCGATCCGGCCGTAGTGGCCAGTTCCTGGATCGTGGCGGACGTCTGCGCGACTGCGGCGGACTGCTCGGCGGTCGCTGCGGCGGTGCTCCTGGCCGCGGCGCGCATCTCGTCGGAGACCTCGCCGAGCACCAGCGAGGTTGAGCGCAGCCGGGCGAGCAGGTCATCGCGGTCGCCGAGCCGCTCGAGCGCGCCGGCCAGCTCTAGCTGCCGGCGGCCCGCGCGGTGCAGCAGCCGCACCGCGAACCACCCGAAGCCGACGCCGGCGAGCACCGCGAGCACCGCAGCCGTGACTCCCATCCAGGTCGCCAGGCTGGCGGAGGAGTCGGCGGCGGCGGTCAGGTCCCTGGCCCGTTCGCTCTCCAGGCTGGCCAGGGAGGCAAGCGGGGTGGCGACGGAGGTTGTATCGCGGTCTAGCGACGAGATCGCCGCGAACCGCTGCGGGATGCTGGCCGTGGCGAAATGGCGAGCCGCCTGAAAGTCGGCGTAGAAGCCGGCCTGGGCTGTCAGTGGGGTTGCCAGGGCCTGCGATGCCTCCGAGTTCCGCAGCCGGAGCTGGCCCGCGATCTCATGGAACTGCGCGTTAAGGGACTGCACCTCGGCGAGCGCGGACACCGATCCCTGCCCGAGGTAGCGGTACATGACAAGCTGCTGCTCCGCGAAGATGGCGTTGAGCTCCTGCGCGTACGCCGAGTTGACCTCCGCCTCGGTCGCTTTGTCGGACTGGTTGAGCGCCACCTGGAACAGGCTCACCGTGACGGCGACCGCGGCCGCTATCACCGCGACCACCACGGCGCTCACGACGGTCGCTGTCCGTACCGGTCGGCCAGACTGCGCTTGCCGGTCGCCAGGCGCGGTTGAGGGCCCCCCATTCGCCATGCCGGTAACGTACCCGCGACAACGGCGGACAATCACACAATGCACTCATTAGATAACTGTAAGTAATCAGCTCAAGGCGCGGCTTCAGGGGTCCCGCCACCCTGGCCGCTGCGGATACCCGTCGTAACCGTCACCCGGCCCGGCGGCCCGGTGAACTTGAGCGCGGTGGAGAGGAGCTTGTCAAGCAGCCGCTGGAGGAGGCAATCTCCCGGACGGCGCGGTACACCCCGACGTCCCGGCAATGGTGACTGTCGCTGCCCGCGACGAGGGAAACGCCCGCCCGCGCCATGGCGGCCACGGTCCTTGGCTGCGGGCACCGCCACTTCTCGTTGATCTCGACCATCGCCCCCGCGCGCCTAGCCGACATGGCCACGTCGGTGAGCAGCGCGTCGGGGACCTGGCCCTCGTCCAGGCCCATCTTGGGAAGCAGGCTGAAAGGGTGAGCTAGCACGCACCGGAGGGCCGAGCCGAAGGCCGCCATGATGGACGTGGCGAGGCACTCGATCACCGCGGCCGGCGCCACCTTGCCTTCCTCCAGCGCCGCGCGCATCGTGGCCGGGTGGACCGGGCCGTCGTCTCCGGGGAACTGGTGGTCGGCTATCAGCACGAGATCGACGCCCGTCTCGAGGTCGGCGGGGGCATCGAGCCTGCCCGAGGAGTCGAGGATCTTGGCTTCCACCCCGGCGAGGACCCGCGGGCCGCGGGCTGACCGGTAGTACGACACCGCCGCCACGAAGTCGGGCACCCAGCCGGTGCCCGCCCGCACGTGCTCGGCACAGCAGAGCGTACGCAGGCCACGCCGCCGCGCGGCCAGCACATTCTCGGCCAGCGTGCTGACCGCGTCGTCGGAGAAGGTGGAGTGGACGTGGTAATCCTCGTCAAGCGCGATGACATCGCTCATGCCAGCACCGTCCCGGCAGGGGTCATGATGTCGCCCAGCTCAAGGAAGACCTCGTCGAGAAAGCGGACCACGGCCAGGTCGCGGAAGCCGACCCGCTCGGGAACCGGCCGGCCGAGCAGTGAGTCGACGGCGATCCGCGGCATGTCGACGCCGCTGGCGATGGTCAGCCCCAGCGTGCCGGGAACGCGCGGGTTCACCTCAAGCAGCGCCGGCCGGCCGGACCGGTCCCGCTTGCACTGCACGTTGGCGACATACGTCAGCCCGGTAGCGGCGGCTACCCGACGGCCGAACTGCTCGAGCTCGGCGTCGTGCACCGTCCGTCCGGCCACCGACACCCCGGAGTCGACCCGTTCCCTGACCCGGGGCACGGCCGCGAGCACCCGGCCCCCCGCGTCGGCCAGCACGTCGATCGAGTACTCCTCGCCTGGAAGGTACTCCTGGATCATCAGGTCCGGCGAGCGGTCAAGCCGGGACAGCGCCGCGGGCGAGTCCACGATCACGATGCCCCGGGAGCCGCTTCCCCGGCGGGGCTTGACAATCACCGGATAGTCCCAGCTCCCTGAGTCGACTCCAGCCAAGAACGGCTCGGTGCGCGGGACACGCACCACCCCGGCGCAGTGCCGCGCCAGCGCGAGCTTATCCAGGATGAGGCCGAGTGCCCGCGAGGGAGCTAGCAGCAACTCGGTTCCCGCAGCCGCGAAGTCATCGCGGGCTGCGGCCAGCGGCTCAAGTTCCGCGTCGCAGGTCGGAAGCAGGATGCGAACCCGGAGGTCAGAGCAGAGTCCAAGCAGCGCCGACGCGAAGCCCGGATCGCTTCCAGGCGGGACCAGCACCCGGGCCGCCGGCGGGACCAGGTACAACCCGGCCGCCCATGGATCCATGTCAGCGGCGAGCAGTTCCAGGGTGCCATCCGCGCGCAGCGACTTCATCGCCGCGATCGCCGCCGGGCCGCCGACCCCCGTGATGAGGACGCGCAGTCGGCCGTGGCCCGCATCTGGGCGCATCACCGCGTCCTGGCCCGTTCAGCCTGCGCGGGGATCCGCACCTCTTCCCCCGTGCCTGCGGTTTCTCCCTTGCCTGCTGCCGTCACGGCCGCCGCCCTAAGTGCTGCCCGGTCGCGGATGCCCTCGAACGCCTCGGCGTGGTTCCCGCCGGTGAACCGTGACCAGTAACGAGCGGTCGCGACGATCATCTCGGGGTCGAGATAGTCGCGGATGTCCGCCTGTGACGTGAACGCCCGGATGGAAGCGAGCTTGCGCCCGACGTGATCGTCGATCGGCACGAAGAAGGTCGGCCGGAAGTCCACTGTCGCGGACGGGGACTGGAAGCAGTAGACGCGCTCCACCCGGCGCGCCGCCACCATCACGGCGCTGTGCACGTTGCGGTGATCTTGGTGCACATCGTGCGGTGAATGCGTGTAGATCACCGTGGGCTGCACTTCGGTGATGGATTCCTCGACGAGGGCGATGGTCGGATTCCCCTCCGGGATCTTGGTGTCTTCCAGGTCCCCGAGGAAAAGCCGCGCCCCGATGATCCGCGCCGCTTCCTCGGACTCGCGCTCGCGCTGCGCCTCCGCGCCGCCTTGCGCACCACGTGACAGCGTCAGGATCGATACCGTGTCACCCGCGGCCTTGTGCGCGAGCAGCGCGCCCGCGGCCCCAATCTCCACATCATCCGGATGCGCCCCGACCGCCAGCACGCTTTCCCTGACGGCCCCGCGCGCGGCCCGAGCCCGCGCGGCCAGCACGGCGACCTTGTCAAGGAACTCGTCCGGGGAGATCGGCTTGTACATGAAGTCGGCGGCCGACTCCCGCAGGGCCGTCACCGCGCGGTCCAGGCTGGCGTGCGCGGTGATCACGGCCACTAGCAGCGTCGGATCGATGAGGTGTACCCGCCGGAGCAGTTCAAGCCCCGTCATTCCCGGCATCTCGATATCGGTGATCAGCAGGTCCCACGGCTCGGTTTCGACGTATCGCAGCCCGGCGAGGGGATCCATCACGTGGGTGAGCGTGAACCCGCCAGCGCCTTCGAGCACCCGCCGTGCCCATACGCCGAACACGCGATCATCGTCGATCAGCAGGATCCGCTGAGGTTCCGTTCCCGGCTCTTGCGTCCCCATGACACCTCACACCTCTCTGACCACATCAATACCCGTACTGTTAACATCTCAACACGCTAAGTAATCACAGAGCTGGAGGGGCGGGCCGTGTCGGTGTTCCTTGCGGTGCTCACCTGGCTGCTGGTGGCCCTGGTGCTGATCGGTGTCCTGCCGGTGCTGGGGGCGGTCTACGAATACCTCCTGGTGATGTTGCATTTCCGGCGCAACCACTACGGCCGGTGCCGCCCCCACTTCCCGCGCACCGTCATCCTCATCGCGGCATGGAACGAGGAGGCCGTCATCGGCAGGTGCGTGGATCGCCTGATGCAGCTGGACTACCCGCCAAACGCGCTGCGGGTGATGGTGGTCGATGACGCGAGCACGGACGCGACGCCACGGGTGCTGGCGGCGAAGGCGGCCGAGTACCCCGGTCGCGTCTTCCACCTGCGCCGCGCCACCGGAGGCGAGGGCAAGGCCGTCGCGCTCAACCATGGGCTGCGACGCGTCCTTAGCGATGACTGGATGGAGGCGTTGCTGATCGCGGACGCCGATCCGATCTTCGAGCAATCGGCGCTGCGGATGATGACTCGCCACCTGGCCGACCCGGAGGTCGGCGCGGTTACCGCGTACATCAAGGAAGGCGACAGCTCTCCGAACTTCTTGGTCCGGTTCATCGCGTTCGAGTACATCACCGGGCAGGCGGCGGCCCGGCGCAGCCAGAACGTGCTGGGGGCGATCCAGTGCCTGGCTGGCGGCGCGCAGCTGCACAGCCGCGCCAGTATCCTCGCCATCGGCGGCAGGATCGACGAGAGCACCCTGGCCGAGGACACGTCAACGACCCTGTCGATCCAGCTGACCGGGCGGAAGGTCGTCTTCGAGCCGTACGCCGTCGTGTGGGCCGAGGAGCCCCGTGACGTCGTCGGCCTGTGGAAGCAGCGCCTGCGCTGGGCACGCGGGAACGTTCAGATCACCCGACGCTACCGCCATGTGTGGTTCCGCTCGCAGCCAGACTGCAAGCTCGGCGGCGTGACCTTCGGCCTGCTCTGGTTCAGCCTGCTGCTCCAGCCCTTGTTCATGGTGTGCGGGGCCGCCTCCCTGCTTGGGCTGTTCGCCATCAACTCCGCCGTGGCCTGGCGCGCGTTCGGCGCGCTGTGGCTGGCCAACGCGCTGAGCTACCTGTTCGTCACCACGTACACGCTGCTCATCGACCCCTCCACCGGCAGGCGCACCTGGGTGGAGGGCTTCATGTTCACCGGGGCAGTGAACCTAGTGGTGATACTCGCCGCGCTGCTGCCGCTTCCCATGTACCGGCTCGCGACGGAGTCGCTGTCCGCGGCAAGCCTCCGGCTCACCCACGGGTGGGTCGTCGGCAGCCTCCTGTTCATCTATGCGTGGCAGGCGGCCGCCATGGGAGTCGCCTACCTGGCCAAGCTTGGCGAGAACCGGCCGCTTGGCCGGGTGGTCAGCCGCATCCTGATCTACGTCGCCGGGTACGGGTCGCTCATGTGCGCCGTCACCCTGGCCTCATACGTCAAGGAGCTCACCGGCGCCGAAGCCACCTGGGACAAGACCGAGAAAACCGGCCGGCCGGTGACCGCCGGGTGAGCGCTTCCGACCCGCGCCCGGGGACGGGGCCGGGGCCAGCGGACCGGCCGACGTTCGAGGAGGAGATCCGCGACGCCCTGCATCACGAGAAGGTGCTCGCCCTCCGGGGTCTAGCCGCCATCGCGCTGGTCGCCGCGATCGCGGTGCTGCGGTTTTACTTTTTCGGCTAACGGGAATGTCATCTTGTAACTGGCGAAAAAGCAATCACTCGGGCGCGCACAGCCACTGCGTGGAGGCCGCAGCCTCGCGCGAGGGGCTGCTCACTCGCGACTCCAAGGATCCGGCAAGCCCGGTGCTCGCGTTCACCCCGGCCGCGTGGCGGACATTCGTCCGGCAGGTCAAGGCCAGCGGTCTGCGGACCGTACGCTGATCCGTCGTCGGTGCCTGCGCGCGTCGCCCGCCGGTCACTGTTTTCTGTCCCGATTTTCCTTTTCATCGTATCCGTCCAGCGTGACACTCATCTGCAAGACCACTCGCCTCATCAGAACTCCTCTTTGAGCGTTTCTCTTGTTCTGTCATCTGCATACTGCACTGGCGGCTACGGACGACCCTGACAGGTATCGGTCCTGACGGTAAGATCCAGTCCGGTGAGCAAAGTCAGGACCAATTCCGGTGCCATCGTCGTGCTCGACCACGACGCGCGGATCCCGCTGCACAGGCAGATCGAGACCTCGCTCCGGGACTCCATCCGCGCTGGGCGGCTGCCGCGCGGCTCGTCGCTGCCGCCCTCGCGGGTGCTGGCCGCCGACCTCGGCGTCTCCCGCGGCGTTGTGGTCGAGGCCTACCAGCAGCTAACCTCCGAGGGTTACCTGGCCAGCCGCACGGGCGGCTACACCCAGGTGGCGGCCGGCCCGTCCTCGGCCACGGCCGGGCTTCAGCTGGCCCGCAAGGCCCCGCCGCGGATCGATCTCAGCTACGGTCGCGCCGATGTGTCCAGCTTCCCCCGG
>JAWWPV010000285.1:0-4443 GCA_033854775.1 Trebonia sp. | reverse complement strand
CCGCCGTCGTGCTCGGCGCGATCCCCCGCGAGCGATCAGGCATGGCCTCCTCGACCAACCTGACCGCACGGCTGGCAGGCGGCGTGTTCGGCGTCGCCGTCCTCGGCGCCCTGCTGTCGGCCGGCGGCAGCGGCGGCGTTGACCGGGCCTTCACCCATGGCCTGCACACCGCGCTGATCGCCGCTGCCGCCGTCGCACTCGCCGGGGCCCTGCTGACCGCGGCGTTCATCCCCGGCAAGGCGCCGAAGAGCGGTTCCCCTAGGCAGCAGTGAGCGCCGCGTGTGCCGGGTGCCGCCACCGGCCCCGGCGCTGGAGTTCCGGCAGGACGCCCTCGCCGAACCAGTACGCCTCCTCCAGGTGCGGGTAGCCGGAGAGGACGAACTCCGAGATGCCCAGGCTCGCGTACTCCTCAATGCGGTCGGCGACCTCGGCGTGGCTGCCCACCAGCGCGGTTCCGGCACCGCCGCGGACTAGGCCGATCCCGGCCCAGAGGTTGGGGGCAATCGTGAGGTCATTCCGGTCGCCGCCGTGGTGCAGGTCGCGCATGCGCCGCTGCCCCTCGGACTCACTCTTGGCTAGTCCCTCTTGCACCTTGCGGACCGTCGCGTCGTCGACCCGCTCGATCAGCCGGTTCGCGGTGCGCCAGGCCTCGTCAGCGGTATCCCTGGTGATGACGTGCAGCCGGATGCCGAAACGCGGTGAAGTGCGGCCCTCCTTAGCCGCGAGTTCCTCAATCCAGCGGAGCTTGGTGCCCACCGCGCGCGGCGGCTCGCCCCAGGTGAGGTAGACGTCGGCGTACCGCGCGGCGACCGGGCCCGCGGCATGCGACGAGCCGCCGAAGTAGATGTCAGGGACGGGCTCGGGGAGCCGGGCAAGCTCGGCGCCCTCGACCCGGAGGTGCTTCCCCGCGGCGGTGGCGGTCTCGCCGCGCCACAGCCGGGTAACGATGTCCAGGAACTCACCGGTCCGCTCGTACCGCTGTTCCTTGTCCAGGAAGTCGCCGTAGGCGCGCTGCTCGGCGGACTCGCCGCCGGTGACGACGTTAAGCAGCAATCTGCCCCCGGACAGCCGCTGGAACGTCGACGCCATCTGCGCCGACAGCGTCGGGGAGACCTGGCCGGGGCGGAAGGCGACGAGGAACTTCAGCCGTTCGGTCACCCCGGCGAGCATGGCGGTGGCCAGCCAGGCGTCTTCGCACCACGCGCCGGTCGGCGTGAGCGCACCCTCGAAGCCCAGCTGTTCCGCGCTGCGGGCGATCTGCCCGAGGTACTGGAGCGTCGCCGGCCTGATCGCGCCGGCCGCGCCGGTCGCGACCCCGTGCCCGCCGCCGACGATGTCGCGCCCGTCGCCGTTGGTGGGCAGGAACCAGTGAAACCGCAATGCCGCCGCGGCCCGCTGCGAGGTCATCAGCACCTCCATATTGTCTACTTTTCCGATAGTTTAACTATACAGAGTGATCGGTCTTTTTTGGCTCTGGTGACTAAACCAACTAAACTGGTCGTAATTATTGACAACGTCAGAGACGACGTGTCAGCCTGGATACACGGCAGCTGCCCGGCGGCGGTGCCCAGCGAGAACGGATCGTTACTTGACGCCTCCCCCCATGCCTGGCCCCCCTGGGCCGGTCGCGCCTGACGCGGACCAGCCGATCGCGGGCGGTCCCGCACGGGCCGCTGTGCGCGATGCGTCTCCTCACCATCCGGGCCATGTTGTCGAGCGCCCGCTGGTCGACCGGGACGAGGACGATCAGCTGCTGGCCGCCCGGCTGGTGGGCGCGCGCCGCCCCGGCCAGTGGGTCGGCGCGCTCCTGGTACTCGTGCTGTTCGCGATGCTGGTGCACACGCTGGTCACGAACGGCCGGTTCCAGTGGGGCGTAGTCGGCGACTACTTCGTTTCCGGGTCCATCATGCGCGGGCTGCTGCTGACGCTGTGGCTGACCGCGGCGGTGATGTCGTGCGGCTTCCTGCTTGGCATCGGCCTGGCCGCCATGCGGCTGTCGTCGAACCCGATCCTGCGCACGCTCAGCTTCGGCTACGTGTGGCTCGTGCGCTCGGTGCCGCCCCTGGTGCAGCTGCTGTTCTGGTACGAGATCGCCTCGCTGTACCCGCAGCTGTCGCTTGGCATCCCGTTCGGCCACGAGTTCGTCACGGTCAAGACCGCGCACCTGTTCACCGGAATCCTCGCCGCCTTCGTCGGCCTCACTGTCGACACCGCCGCGTTCTCGGCCGAGATCGTGCGCGGCGGCATCCTGTCGGTCGAGCGGGGCCAGTCCGAGGCCGCCGAGGCCCTCGGCCTGAGCCGGGGGCGGATCTTCCGGCGGATCGTGCTGCCGCAGGCGATGCCGGCCATCGTCCCGTCGACTGGAAACCTGCTGATCGGCCTGCTCAAGGCGACCTCGATCGTCTCCGTGATCGCGGTGCAGGACCTGCTGTACTCGGTACAGCTGATCTACCAGCAGAACTTCCTGATCATGCCGCTGCTCATGGTGGCCACCCTCTGGTACATCATCTTGACCACGGCGCTGTCGACCGGGCAGTACTTCATCGAGCGCTACTACGCCAGGGGCAAGCGCCGTGACTCGGGGCCGGGCCGGGGGCTGTGGCAGATCACCCGCGGCAACCTGCCGGTCTTCGGCCGCACTCGCAGCGACCTGGCGGGGCTGGCATGAGCGCCACCGCTGGCGCCGCGGGCGCGACCGCCGAGACGGCCTCGGGTGAGCCGCTGCCGCTGGTGCGGATCCGCGGGCTGCGTAAGAACTTCGGCCTGCACCGGGTCCTCGACGGCATCGACCTCGACGTGCGCGAGGGCGAGGTCACCGTGCTGCTCGGGCCATCCGGGTCGGGCAAGTCGACGCTGCTGCGCTGCGTCAACCACCTGGAAAAGCCCGATGCCGGGTTCGTCGAGGTCGCCGGCGAGCTCATCGGCTACCGCTACGACCGTTCTCGCAACCACGGGGGCCGGCTGCACGAGCTGCGGCACCGGCAGGTCACCCGCCAGCGGGCGCGCATCGGCATGGTGTTCCAGCAATTCAACCTGTTCGGCCACATGACCGCGCTTGAGAACATCATCGAGGGACCGGTCGCGGCCGGCGTGCAGCGAAAGCAGGCCGTCGCCACGGCGAGCGAGCTGCTTGACCGGGTCGGGCTGGCCGGCCGGGAAGGCTCCTACCCGCGGCAGATGTCCGGCGGCCAGCAGCAGCGGGTGGCGATCGCCCGGGCGCTCGCTCTGCGGCCACGGCTGATGCTGTTCGACGAGCCGACGAGCGCGCTTGACCCGGAACTGGTCGGCGACGTGCTGTCGGTGATCCGCGATCTCGCGGCCAGCGGGATGACGATGATCGTGGTCACCCACGAGATCGGCTTCGCCCGCGAGGTGGCCGACACCGTCGTGTTCCTCGACGGCGGGCGCATCGTCGAGTCAGGACCGCCCGCCCGCGTGCTCACCAGCCCCAGCCACCAGCGCGCCCGTGCGTTCCTCGCCGCCGTCCTGTGAACCCGCCGCCCCCTGTCAGTGAACCCCGTAGCCGAAGGACCATGCCGTGACCACTGAAAGACATCCTGGCCGCCACTTCCGCCGGCTGCGCATCCTGGCCGCAGCGGCCGCTCTCGCGGTGACAGGCGCACTCGTGCTGGCTGGCTGCGGCTCATCCGGCGGCTCCTCGTCAGTGTCCTCGTCGGTGTCCTCGTCAGTGGCTGACCCGGGCAGCGGGGCCGGCAGCACGTCGCCGTCGGCCGGCCCGACGGCCATCCCGGCCCAGGACGTCGTCTCCGGGATCGCGGAAGACCAGAAGCTGAACGCCGAGCTGCCCGCCAGCGTGCGATCGAGCGGCCAGCTGATCCTGGGCACCACGATCTCCCCCGGGACCTCGGGGCTGCCGCACGCCGGCCAGGTCAACGGCGTCAATGCCGGCCTGGACGTGGACCTGCGCAACGCTGTCGCCAAGGTGCTCGGGGTTACCTGGGACGTGCAGAACGGCACGTTCGCCACGATCATCCCCGGCGTGCAGAACGGCAAGTACCAGGTCGGGCAGGACAACTTCGGCGCGACCAAGGCCCGCGAGCAGGTCGTCGACTTCGCCACCTACCTCAATGACGGGCAGGCGTTCCTCGGCGCCTCCACCGTGAGCGCCAGCTCGATCTCGACGATCACCGACGCCTGCGGCTACACCATCGCCACCGCCCCGGGCTCGACCTTCCAGACCTTGCTGACCGGCAACGCGTCTAAGTGCGCCGCGGCTGGGAAGAATCCATGGACCGTCCAGTACTTCAGCGACCCCGCTCCGATCTTCCTCGGCCTGGCCAACGGCAAGGTCGACCTGTACTTCGGCCCAACGCTGAGCCTGAAGTACGACGCCGCGCACATCGCGGGCACCAAGTTCCTCGGCCAGATCAGCTCCACCCCGGTCGGGTTCGTCACCGCGAAGAACTCCCCGATCGCCAAGGC
>JAWWPV010000284.1:0-7687 GCA_033854775.1 Trebonia sp. | reverse complement strand
GTCCTCTTCCAGGTCCACGCCGAGGTAGGCGTCGAGCACGCGCTTGTCTGTCCGCACGATGTCCGGCGGCCCGCTCACCACGTCGGCGCCGGACTCGAGCACCGTGATCGTGGAGCACAGCCCCATCACGAACTCCATGTTGTGCTCGACGAGCAGGAACGTCTTGCCCTGCTCGGCGTTGAGCAGCCGGATGCGGTCGGCGATCATGTTGATCAGCGTGGGGTTCACGCCGCCCGCCGGCTCGTCGAGCAGGATGACCGCGGGATCCGCGACGAGCACGTAGGCGAGTTCGAGCAGCTTGCGCTGGCCGTAGGAGAGCGAGCCCGCCAGCACGTCCGCGTGCCCCTCGATGCCAACGAACGCGAGCAGTTCGAGCGCGCGCTTGCGGTGGTGGGTCCAGGCGTCCCGGCCGAACCAGGCGAGGAGGTTCCTCGGCCGGTCCTTGGCCTGCGCCGCGATCAGCATGTTCTCGATGACCGTGAGCCTGGGGAAGATCCTGGTGAGCTGGAAGGTCCGGCCGATGCCCGCGGCGAACACCTTGTCGGGCGCGAGCCCCGTGATCGCGCGGTCGCCGAACCAGACCTCGCCGGCGTCGGGGCGATCGTAGCCGGTCATGATGTTGAACAGGGTGGTCTTACCCGAGCCGTTCGGGCCGATCAGGCCGGCGACGGTGCCTTCCTCGACGGAGATCGTCGCGCCGTTCAGCGCCTGGACGCCTCCGTAGGCCTTCCTGATCCCCTCGGTGCGCAGCAGCGCGGTCACCTGGCACCTCCTGAGCTGACGGGCGGAGCGGATGGCGTGGTGGATGCGGCCCCGATCGTGGTCGCCGGGACGACCGCCGGACGGCCCCTGGTCCTGATCTTGGTCATGAACTCGGCGGCGGTCGGGAGGATGCCGCGCGGCATGAACAGCAGGACGAGCAGGAGGATCGCCCCGAGCACAATCTCATTGAGGCCGTTGAGCGCGGGTATGGTGTTCAGCCACAGCGACAGCGGCTCGATGATCAGGGCGCCGAGCACCGAGCCCGCGATCGAGCCGAACCCGCCGAAGAAGATCATCAGCACCAGCGTGAGGTCGAACAGCGGGTTGAAGCCGGTCTGCGGCTGGACCTGGTTGAGGTAGTAGAACCACACCGCGCCGATCAGCGCGGTGATCGCCCCGGAGATCATGTAAGCGGCCAGCTTGACCCGCATGGCCTTGACGCCGAGGCCCCGCGCCCGGTCCTCGTCGTCCCTGATCGCCCGCAACTGCAGGCCGAACCGGGACCGCCCGACCAGCCAGGCGACGATGATCGCGCCGACCGCGCAGGCCAGCGCGATGTAATAGAAGTTCTGGTTGTACGGCACCGGCGACCAGCTCAGGAACGGGGAGCCGAGGCCGCTGGACCCGCCGGTGAACGAGAGGTTGAACGCCATCAGCTGGAAGATGAAGAAGACCGCGATCGTGACCACGATAAACGTGTGCCGGCGGACCCGCAGCGCGATCAGCCCGAACGGTATCGCGATCAGCGCGCCTACCGCGGCGCTGAGCGGAAGCAGTTCGAAGACCGCGGTGGCCTGCAGGTGCCAGTCGCGCGCCGCGATGCCCATCGCGTAGGCGCCGCTGCCGAAGAACACGGCCTGGCCGAGGGCGATGTAGCCCGTGTTGCCGGAGAAGACGTGCCAGCCGACCGCGGCGGTGGCGAACACCAGCGCGAGCACGCCGTAGTTGGTGATCGAAGGGTTGGTGAAGACCTGCGGGAACAGGACCGCGAGTACGAGCAGGACGACGAGGCCGCCGCTCTTGGTCAGCGTCTGTGCTTTCACTGGGCCCGCACCGCCCTCTGGCCGAAGAGGCCGGTCGGACGCCAGAGCAGGACGATGACGAGCGCCGCGTAGTAGACGGCGACCGCCCAGGTCGGCTGCCAGATGGTCACCACCGACTCCAGCGTGAGCATGAACACCGCCGCGCCGAGCGCGCCGCCGACGCTGCCCATGCCGCCGAGGATGACGATGGACAGCAGCCGGGAGATGAGGTCGTAGCCGCTGTTGGCGTTGAACGCATTGGTCTCGCCGAACACCATGCCGCCCGCCGCGGTCACCGCCACGCCGACGCCGAACGTGATGGCGGCGACCTTGTTCACGTTGATGCCTACGAGGCGGGCCGCGTCTCCGTTCTGCATGACCGCTCGCACGCTGCGCCCGAACCTGGTCCGGTACAGCAGCACGTAGACGGCCCCCACGAGCGCGACCGCGATCACGAAGCCCCAGATGTAGACGTAGCCGATGTAGAAGCCGGCCACGTCGACGCTGCTGTTGACGTAGCTGGGCGAGAGCTGGACGTTGCTGGCACCGTAAATCTTGTAGAGGATGCCCTCGATGATCAGCCCCACGGCGTAGGTGACCAGCAGCGTCATCGACGTCCGCTCGCCGCCGCGCAGCCGGCTGATGAACGCCCAGTGGATCACCACGCCGATGATGAACATCGCGGGAATCGTGATGAGCAGCCCGACGTACGGGTCGATGTGGGCTTTGTTGAACAGCGAGTAAGAGAGGTAGGCGCCCAGGATGACCAGGACACCCTGGGCGATGTTGATGATGTCGAGCACACCGAAGATCAGCGTCAGGCCTACTGCCATAAGGGCGTAGACGCCACCGATGAGAATGCCGTCGACGATGGCCTCGATTACCTGCCGTGTCACTAACCACTCCGTCCTGGTCGGATCAATGCCCGGAGAACCGGGTCGGCCAACTTCGCGCGCCCGCTTGCGATGGCGGGTTTTGCCATCGGGCGCGCCCCGGGGGGCACGGGGGTCGTGCCCCCCGGGGTACAACTGCTAGCTCAGCTGGCCCAGGCCGGCTTGGCCGCGATGATCGGCACAGAACCGGACGCGCTGCTCGGCAGGACCTGGACGAACTTCGAGCCGTTGTTCTGCCACTGGAAGATGAACGCGATCGCGCTGGAGTTCTCGCCGAGCGAGTCGAAGTGCGCGTTGCCCTGCACTGTGCTCAGCGTGACGCCGCTGTGCAGGTAGGTGATGATCTTGGCGTTGTCGATGCTGCCGGTCGCCTTGACCGCCTGCTGCAGCACCTGGCCGACCGAGTAGGCCTCGGCGACGTCCGCGTTCACGCCCGAGGCGGAACCGCCGTACTGCGCGGTGTACTCCTGGACCATCTTCTGGCTGGCCGGGATGTTAACGCCCGGGTACCAGGCGTTCGGCACCATCATGCCGGCGGCGTTGCCCGGCTTGACCGCGTTGGTGAAGGAGGTGCCCTGGTCGGGGCCGGCCGTCGCGATGAACAACTTCGGCGTGAACTTCTGCTGCGCGAACTCCTGCATGAACGCCTGGACGGTTGGCACGTCAGCAGAACCGAGCACGACGATGTCGGGCTTGGCCGCCGCCACCGCGTCAGCTGCCGGCTTGTAGGACGTGCTCTCCTCGGGGAAGATCTTCGAGTAAACCGTCTTCACGCCCAGTGCCTGCAGCTTCGACTGGGCGAGCTGCGTCTGCGGGTTGTTCAGCGGGTCGTCCGCCGTCGCGTAGGCGGCAGTCAGGCCCTTGTCCTTCGCGCTCCCGAGCGAGGCGACGTAGTTCACGAACGGCAGTAGCGAGTCAGCGACCGGCAGCGACACGTCGAACGTGTTGTGGTCGGCCTGGTTGGACGCCGTGTCGAACACCGTCGGCGCGCCGCCCGCACCCTCGAGGAACGCGTACCCGTTGCGGGCCGCCACCGCCGAGGCGGGGGTGGTCAGCAGCGATGAGAACGGCCCGAAGGTCAGGTTCACGTGGTCGGTGTTGATCAGCGTCTGGTAGTTGGTGACGACCTGGTTGGGGTCGCTCTTGTCGTCGAGGACGGTCAGCTTGACCTGACGGCCCAAGATGCCGCCGGCCGCGTTGACGTCCTTCACCCACAGCTCGTAGCCCTTCTGGAAGGCCGTGCCGTCGGCGGAGAAGTCGCCGGTCAGGGAGAGGGAGGCACCGATGGTGATCGGCGTGGACGACCCGCTCGCCGAGCCGGTCGCGCTGGTGCTCGCGGACGAGCCACTGCTACTGCTACTGCTGCATGCGGCAAGAACACCGACGGAGAGCGCGACGGCGCCCACCGCGACAGCGTTCTTGGAGAACCAGGGGTGGTTTGCGCTCACGCCCGGGTTCCTCCTTCCTCATCGCTCATGATTCTTCGGAGTCGAGCTTCCGGAGACCCCGGGAGCCCACTTTTGAGGGTTATACCGGCGGGTTCAGCACGCCGCGCGATAAACGCGGCGAAATGTACGCCACCGTGACCTGCGCAGCGTGGGCGTTGCACAGCTAACAATCGTTTGCATGAGAGACTGTCGGGCGTTCGCCGGGTTTGTCAATGCCCAATGTCCAATTTGTTGCTAAGAAACACGGGCGACCGTTTGCCGCCCCCGCTTCATAGGAGGCTCAGAGGGAACGCTGAGGACTCAGTCCACCACATTCGGACATTCGCCGGGTTATTGACTGCAAACGAATGCATCGCGGCGAGACTGGGCATTTCGCCGCGATGACCCACGCCTAGACGGGCACGCGCCCCACTTTACCTGCCAGGCAAAATGCCTACGAGCATCGATATTTGCCTGCTAGGCCCGGCCTCGGCCGGAACGGCGCAGCGGGACCGCGTTACCCGTCTCGGGCACGCTGGCCAGGGGCACGGTCGACCCACGGGCGACAAGCTCGGGCGCGAGGAAGAGGATCTTCACCGGGCTGTCCTGGGCCTCGATCCGCTCGATCAGCAGCGCGGCCGCCTCGGTGCCCAGCTGGTAGTGCGGGAACCGCACCGAGGACAGCGGCGGCCTGAGCCGGTCCACGAACGGCATGTCGTTGAACCCGATCACGGAGACGTCCTCCGGGCAGCGCAGGTCAAGCTCGTCGAACGCGCCGTAGCAGCCCACCGCGAGCATGTCGTTGCCCGCGACGACCGCGGTGAGGCCGCCATGGGCGCCCAGCAGCTCCCTGCCGCAGCGCACCCCCTCCTCCAGGGAGTACGCGGACGCGTAGACGACCTGCCCGTCGCTGAGCGGTAGCTTGTGCGCGGCCATGCCCGCCTGGAAGCCGCGGAGCCGGGCGGCGCCGGTGGAGACGTTCTGCGGGCCCGCGATGTGCCCGATCCTGGTGTGCCCGAGCGAGACCAGGTGCGCGACCGCCGCCCGCACGCCCTGCTCGTTGTCCACCGAGACGGAGGAGAACGGGTAGTCCTGCGAGGTGCGGTTCATCAGCACGACCGGGACGTCGTCCTCGGCCGCCTCGGCGAGGATCGGGCTGCCCGCGATCGCGGTGGCGAGGACGAACCCGTCCACGTGCCTGGCCCGCATCTGGTCGAAGACCAGGCGTTCCTTGGCCAGGTCGACGTCGGTGTTGCCGATGAGGGCCACGTAGCCGTGCTCGGCGAGCCGGTCCTCGATGCCACGGATCATCGGCGGGAACAGCGGGTTGTTGAGGTCGGGGATCAGCACGCCGATCGTGTGCGAGCGGCGGGTCCGCAGGCTTCGCGCCACCGGATTGGGCCGGTAACCGAGCCGGCTGGCCGCCTCGCTGACCCGGCGCGCGGTCTCCTCGCTGACCAGCAGCCTGGTCCCCGGGTTCAGCGCGCGCGACGCGGTGGCCGGGTGCACACCGGCGGCCGTGGCCACGTCCCGCAGGGTGGCAGGCCGGTCATTGTGGGCCATCGCGTTCCTATCTCTCACCTGGATCATCGGCAGGGGGTGTGGCGTGGGCAAACGTTCTCCCCCGCTGGTAGCTCACAGTACTAACCAGCCGCACACTGCGCCAGGAAACCCGCCCGGCGATCACGCCCTGATCGCCGGGTCCGCGCGCGGCGGCATCGCCGTGGCCTCGTCTAGGGGGTGCCTAGAGGGTGCGCGTCGCCGAGATCACGATGACCAGGGACCTGCCGCGGCGGTTGCCCGCCACGGCGGCCAGGGTTGTCCGCGACCAGGAGACGCGGAACCTCGGCAGGGGGTGGGCGCGCCGGGCCGCGCTTGTGTCCGGCGGGCGACGGGCGACCATGGCGGAGTCGAGGTCGCGGCGGTGCTCGGCGGCCAGGGTCGAGAGCAGTTCTGGGTTCATGGCGGGCTCCTGCCGCCGTACATGCCCAGGCGGCGGTTTGGCGCCGGGGCGCCGGGGAGTCCCTGGCTCATGGCACGATGAAGTCATGCGGGTCACTGAGGTCGAATCGACCGATCTGTTCACGGGGAGCGCCGGGCGCGCCCTGCAGGTGGTGCGGGTCACGGTTGAGGCCACCGAGACGGCCGAGGAGGGCGTCACCGCGCGGCTGCGGGTCATGGGCGCCAGGGTGAGAACGCCGCAACCGTTCGGGATCACCCTCGGGAAGCCGGGGGAAAGCCGCACCGGCGAGGTGAGCGTCGCGGTGACCGGGTCGCCCGGTACCGAGCTTCCGGTCACGGTGATCGCGGAGGCCGGCAGTGGGCGGGCCGAACTCGCCGCGAGCATCACCGTGGCCGAGACCGGCTGGACGATGTGGATGGTCTCGCACTTCCACTACGACCCGGTGTGGTGGAACACCCAGGGGCAGTTCACCGAGGCCAAGCTCGTGCTGCCCGATGAGGACGGGGCGCTGCCCGACACGCGGAGCGCGTTCGACCTGGTGCGGCTGCACCTGGAGAAGGCGCGGCGCGACCCGGACTACAAGTTCGTGCTCGCCGAGCTCGACTACCTCAAGCCGCACTTCGACGCGTTCCCGCATGACCGGGCGTTCCTGCGTTCGCTGCTCGCCGACGGGCGGGCGGAGCTCGTCGGTGGCACCTACAACGAGCCGAACACGAACCTGACCGGGGCGGAGACGACCATCCGCAACGCGGTCTACGGCATGGGGTTCCAGCGCGGCGTGCTCGGCGCGGAGCCGGCTTCCGCGTGGATGCTCGACGCGTTCGGGTTCGACCCCGGGTTCCCCGGGCTGATGGCCGCCGCGGGGCTGACCTCCTCGTCGTGGGCGCGCGGGCCGTTCCACCAGTGGGGGCCGGAGGAGAACACGCGGATGCAGTTCCCCGCCGAGTTCGAGTGGCTCTCCCCCGACGGCTCCGGGCTGCTGACGGCCTACATGGCCAACCACTACGGTGCCGGGTGGACCCTGCACACGGCCAGCGACCTGGAAGGGGCGCTGCGCGCCGCCTACGACCAGTTCCGTACGCTCGCGCCGGTCGCCGCGACGCGCAACGTGATGCTGCCCGTCGGGTCCGACCACGTGATCCCGGCCAGGTGGGTGACCGACGTCGGGCGGGAGTGGGGCGCCAGGTACCTGTGGCCCCGGTTCGTGCCGGCGATCCCGCGTGAGTTCTTCGCGGCGGTGCGCGCCGACGCGGAGGCGTCGCCGGCCCGGTACTGGATCATGCCGCAGACGCGGGACATGAACCCCCTCTACACCGGCAAGGACGTCTCCTACGCCGACACCAAGCTGGCCTCGCGGGCCGGGGAGGTCGCCGTCCTTGAGGGCGAGCGGCTATCCACGCTGGCCTGGCTGCGGGGGGCCGCGTACCCGGCGGAATCGCTCGACAAGGCGTGGCGGCAGCTCGCCTACGGGGCGCACCACGACGCGATCACCGGGACCGAGTCCGACCAGGTCTACCTGGATCTGCTCGGCGGGTGGCGGGAGGCCTGGCAGCGGGGCGACGAGGCCCGCCGCGACGCCGCGGCGCACCTGGCCGGCCTGGCCGACACCCGGCCGCCGGC
>JAWWPV010000283.1:0-3767 GCA_033854775.1 Trebonia sp. | reverse complement strand
GACCTCGGAGCGGCCTACCTGGTCCGGCTGGCCCGGGCACCGTGGCGGGTCATCGACCGGATCGCGGCGCGGGTGACCGTCCGGGCGCACGGTGCCTGCGTCGGCGCGGGAACGGAGATCACGGCCTTCGCCGGACGGGTGATCGCCGCGCCCGACGCCTTCTTCGCGCTGCCCGAGGTCCGGATGGGCCTGGTGCCAGGCGCGGGGGGCTCGGTGAGCGTGCCGCGCCGGATCGGCCGCTGGCGGGCCGCCTGGCTGATGCTCACCGGCGAGCGGCTCGCCGCGCAGACAGCCCTGCGCTGGGGACTTGCCGACAAGGTGACCGATCCGGCGGGCGAGTTGCCGTCAGGAAAGCCCGTACGTCGCTTACAGCGCAATGCGCTCAGCATATTAGTCATCCTCGATGCAGCTGTTTTCCCCGTCCGTATGGTTTAGATCTGACAGTACGTATACGTTCAGGTAACGGCTGATAATGCCGCGGTTGCCTTCGATACCCACCCTTCCATAAGCACGGAAGCTCGCTGCCGATCAACGACGACAGGGGACATGATGAGCAGGGAGAAGGCCTCCCACGCGCGGCGGGCCCGGCCGCGGTCAATCCGGTTCACGCTCACGAGCTTGATGGTCATCCCGCTGATCTCGCTGATAGCACTGTGGGCATACGCCGCGACCAGCACCATTGGCGGAGCTTTCGCGCAGCGCGCCTACGACACGGAGAACAACGACACCGGCGGGCCCGGCCAGGCGCTCCTCGTCCAGCTCGTGCAGGAGCGCACGCTGACCTACGTCTGGCTGAGCACCGGCCGCCGGGCGTCGCCTGCAGGGGTGCATGGGCAGCGGCCGCTGACCGATGCTGCCACCGCGAAGTTCCGGGCCAGCGCGGCTGCGGCAGGCGGCGCGCTGAGCCAGCTGACCCGTCAGAATCTGACACTTCTGTCAGCGAAGCTGAACTCGCTCGGCGGGATCCGGGCCGCCGCAGACAGCGGCACGATGTCGCCGCTGGCGGTGTTCCAGGCGTACAACGCCATCGTCGACGCGGATTTCCAGTTCTTCAGGAGCGAGGCGGTGGTGCCGAACGGCTCGATCTCGCTCTATCAGGAAGGCGCGGCGAACATCGACGCCGGGCAGGCGCTTGAGCTCGTCGGGCGCGAGGCCGCGCTTGTCGGCGGAGCGCTGGCCTCCGGCGGCGCGATGTCCACGGCCACCCGCGACCTGTTCACCCAGGCCGTCGACGACCAGCGACTTCTTGAACAGAACGCGCTCTCGCCGCTGAACTGGCCGGGCAGCACAAGCCCGTATACGAGCCTGTTCGCCTCACCGGTGTACACGAACTTCAAGGCGATGGAGGACCGGATCGTCGACAGCACCCGTCCTGGGGCACGGATTCCGGTGAGCCCGGCCGCCTGGCAGTCGGGCGTGCAGTCGTTCCTGACGGCGTTTGACGGCGCCGCGAGCGTCGGCCGCCAGTCCGACACCAAGGGCGCCGCCCATGCCGGCGATGTCATCCTGCTCCGGCTGATTCTCATTGGCGGTGCCGGGCTTGCCGCGGTGATCATTTCGGCGCTGCTGCTCATCCAGTTCGGGCGCCGCATGACACGCGAGCTGACCAGCTTCCTCACGGCGGTACGCGCGCTCGCCGATGAGCGGCTGCCGCTTGTAGTGCGCCGGCTGCGCCATGGCGAGCGGGTGGACATCACCGCCGAGGCGCCGCCGCTGGCGCTGCGCGCCAGTACCCGGGAGGTCACCGAGATCGCCGAGGCATTCTCCGTGGTGCAGCGGACGGCCGTCGAGGCGGCCGTCGGGGAGGCTGAGCTCCGTGCCGCGGCCAGCGTCGTCTTCCGCAGCCTGGCTAGGCGCAGCCAGTCGCTCCTGCAGCGGCAGCTCGGCATGCTCGATTCAATGGAACGCGGCACCAACGACCCTGACGCCCTCGAGCAGCTCTTCCGCCTCGATCACCTGACTACCCGCATGCGCCGGCACGCGGAAGGCCTTATCGTCCTGTCCGGCGCGCCATCCGGACGGCGCTGGCGCGACCCAGTGCCCGTCGTCGAAGTGCTGCGCGGGGCGATCGGCGAGATCGAGGACTATACCCGCGTCGACCTGACCGCCAGCGCTGGCGGCGTCGTGGCCGGCGGCGCGGTGGCCGACGTGACGCACCTGCTCGCCGAGCTGATCGAGAACGCCGCGAATTACTCGCCGCCCGGCACGCGCGTCACGGTCACCGCCGGGGCGACGGCGAGCGGCCTCGCCATCGAGGTCGAGGACCGCGGGCTTGGCATCCCCCCGCAGACGCTCGCCGCCCTCAACGACCGACTGGCCAACCCGCCCGAGTTCGATCTGGCCGACACCGACCAGCTTGGGCTGTTCGTGGTCAGCCGGCTGGCCGCCAGGCAGGAGATCAGGGTCTCGCTGCGCGGATCACCCTTCGGCGGGACGTCGGCCATCGTGCTGCTGCCTCGTCGAATCGTTGACAGGAAGGACGATCCGGCTGACCTTCCCGGCGCGGACCTGGCACCAAGTCTCGGAGCCGGAGCTGGCCGGCGGGTCCGCCGTTCCGCGAGCGCGGGCCCAGGCCTGCCACAGCGCTCTGCCCAGGAGAACCTGGCACCCCAGCTCAGGGACGCTCCTCCGGCGCACTCCGCCGCGGCCCCGGGCCGGCCGGACGCGCGCTCGGCCGACCAGGCGCGCGCGCTGATCGCCTCCATCCGGCAGGGCTGGCGGAACGGCAGCACCGAGACGAATGAGACGGAATCCAACCACGACGCCAACAATGATGGGGCGCAGGCATGACTGAGGTATCAGGGTCCGGCGAGCTGAGCTGGCTGTTGCGGAGCCTAGGCGCGCGCGTCGATCACGTCAGGCAGGCGGTGGTACTGTCCGCCGACGGCCTGACCATGGGCACTTCCCAGGGGCTCGACGTGGACGACGCGGACCACCTTTCCGCCCTGGCGGCCGGAGTGCAGAGCCTGGCTCGCGGCGCCAGCCGCCGCTTCCGCGGCGGGGACGTCCGCCAGACCGTCATCGAGATGGACGACGCGCTGCTGTTCATCACCGCGGCCGGGCAGGGCACGTGCCTCGCCGTGCTCGCCGACGGCGACGCCGACGCCGGCCTCATCGCCTACGAGATGACCGTGCTCGTTAAGCGCGTGGGCCAGCACCTCGCCGCGAACCCGAGGTTTCCCGGGCAGCATACGGCCGTGAGATGAGCCGGCACCATGAGCCCGCAGGACGACGGATGGATGGACGAGGACGCCGGCCCTGTCGCGCGGCCCTACACGGTGACCGGTGGCCGCACCCGGCCACGCGGTGAGCGGCACTTCGACCTGATCGACATCGTTTGGGTGACCGGGGCCGAGCCCCGCCGCGCCTTCTCCCCCGGTCCTGAGCACCGCCGTATCCTGGCCCTGTGCCAGCGCCCGACGGTGGTCGCGGACCTTACCGCCGCGATCGGGCTGCCCCTTGGCGTGGTGCGCGTGCTGCTCGGCGACCTGCTCTATGAGGACCTGGTCAGCGTGTCAAAACAGGCACAGCGGGTAACCGACAGGCGCCTGCTCCAGCATGTGCTTGACGGCCTGAACGCCCTGTGACCGTGGCCCACCGGTAAGGACCTCGACGCGATCTACAGTTCCTTGTGCTTGGTGATTTCGTCGAGGATCTGCGGGACGACGGTGAACAGGTCGCCGACGACGCCGAAGTCGGCGATCTCGAAGATGGGGGCCTCGGGGTCCTTGTTGATCGCGATGATCGTCTTGGAGGTCTGCATGCCG
>JAWWPV010000282.1:0-3212 GCA_033854775.1 Trebonia sp. | reverse complement strand
CGGGACTGCGGGCAGGCCGCGGTCATGGCCAGGTTCTTCCGGCTGCTGGCCGAGCACTTCCCGCGCGACTCCGACGGGACGTACACGCGGCGGATGAACTGGGGTGAGTACGTCCACTTCACCAGTGGCGCCGCGGCCGCCGACCTGAGCGGGCAGGCCGCCCGTGCCTTCGGCTGGCCCCGCGAGTGGGCTGAGCAGCTTGAGCTCGCGCGTGAGCAGTTCCCCGGCATCACGTACTAAACCAGGGCCCGGGTAACCCGGGCGCATCGCAGCCGATTGGAGATGACCGTGGCAGCCGAGCCGACCACCGGGTACGCCCCGGTTAACGGGACGAACGTTTACTGGGAGAGCCGCGGTACCGAGGGCACGCCGCTGATCGTGGTGCACGGCGGGTACGGGCTGACGACGATGTTCGGGGACGTGCTTGACCTGCTGGCGCGGCAGCGCCGGGTCGTGGCGATCGAGTTGCGCGGCCACGGGCACACCAAGGACATTCCCGGGCCTTTCACCTGGGAGGGCCTAGGGGACGACATCGCCGGGGTGGCCGCGCACCTGGGGTTCGCCAAGGCGGACCTGCTCGGCTGGTCCCTGGGGGGCGGTGCCGTGCTGCGCTGCGCCATCCAGCATCCGGCACTGGTGCGCAAGCTGGTGGTTGTCTCCGCGCCCTGCCGCCGGGACGCCTGGTTCCAGGAGATCCTCGCCGCCTTCGACCAGATGAGTAGCGCGACGCTCTTCGATCAGTTCCGGCAGTCCCCGATGTACAAGGAGTGGCTCAAGGTCGCCCCCGACCCCGACGCTTTCCCCTCACTGATGGACAAGACCGGTGAACTGCTCCGTACGCCCTATGACTGGAGCGACGAGGTACGGCAACTGGCCATCCCGGTGCTGCTCGCCTACGGCGACGCCGACAGCATCTCCCCGGCGCAGGCCAGCGCGTTCTTCGCGCTGCTCGGCGGCGGTCAGCGCGACGCGGGATGGGACGGCTCCCTGGCACCCGCCGCACGGCTGGCGATCCTGCCGGGGATGACCCACTACGACATCGGGGCCTCACCGCGACTGGCAGCCGCGGTCACCGACTTCCTCGGCACCGGGACGCGGGCAACGGTGCATGGCTAGCGCGGCAGATGATCCAGGAGGTACGGTGACGAACCGTGAGGTAGTGGCGTTCGACCTGTACGGGACCCTGGTTGACCCGATCGCGATCTCCAGCGAGCTCGATCAGGTACTCGGCGACGCTGGCGGCCGCGAGGCGGCCCGGCTCTGGCGGCTGAAGCAGCTGGAATACTCTTTCCGGCTCACGGCGATGGGCCGTTACGAGGACTTCCGCTGGGTGACGTCCCGGGCGCTTGACTTCGCCCTCGCATCCATCGGGATCCGCCTGCCGGACGGGCAGGCCCAGCGGCTCGCCGGACTCTACGACCACCTGCAGCCGTTCCCGGACGCCGTCCCCGCGCTGAGGGCGCTCGCCGGCCTAGGGTACGAGCTCGCGGTGCTTTCCAACGGGACTCCCGCCATGATCACGAACTGCCTTGATAACAGCGGCCTCGGGGACTTCTTCGGCCAGCGAATCAGTGTCGATGAGGTCCGCGTGTTCAAGCCGTCGCCTGTGGTGTACCGGCACGCGGCCGAGCGGCTTTCCCTGCCGATCGGGCAGATCCGGCTCGTCACCAGCAACGCGTTCGACAGTGTCGGGGCCAGCGCCGCCGGGATGCGCACGGCCTGGGTGAACCGCTCAGCCGCACCGTTCGACACGATCGGCGCCCAGCCAGACCTCACCGTGCCCGCCCTCGACCGCCTGCCCGCCGCCCTGGCCCGCTGACGCCATCGCCGTCACGCGACCGGGACGGACGTCACGCTCCAGGGTCCCGGCTCAGGAGAACGCGGTGGCATAGTCGGCGGCGAACTGCGCGAAGGAACGGGCCGGGCGGCCGAGGATGGCCGGCACGTCGTCGGTGACCCACTCGGCGTCGCCGTCGGCGGTCAGGCTGAACGCCTGGGCGTTCATCTCGGCGACCGGCGCCGGCACGCCGGCCCTGATCATCGCGTCCCTGTTCTCGTCGAAGCTGAGCTCGGTGTAGGAAATGGTCCGGCCGAGGAGCTCCGACAGCACGGCCGCGACGTCGTAGTTGGAGATCAGTTCCGGGCCGGTCAGCCAGTAGGTCTTCCCGGTGTGAGAAGCAGGCGAGGCCGCGATCTCGGCGGCGACCGCGCCGACGTCGCGGGCGTCGACCATGCCGCTGCGTCCCTTGCCCGCCGAGGAGCCGAAGCCGCTCGTCGCGGCGATCGCGGGCGCCAGCGCCAGGACGTTCTGCATGTAGGCGTTGGACCGCAGCACCGTGTGGGCAAGCCCGGAGGCGGCCAGGCCGGCCTCGATCTCCGTCTGGCCGCGCCGCCGGGCGATCGGAGAGTCGGCCGACGCCTTGCTGCTGGCCTTGACGACGTGCCCGACGCCGGCCCGGGCGGCGCCCGCGACGACGTTCAGCTCCTGCGCGGGGACGGCCGGGCTGACCAGGATGACCCCCGTGACGCCCGCCATCGCCGCGTCGATGCTCGCCGGGACGTCCAGGTCACCGACGGCGACTTCGGCGCCCGCGCCGGCCAGCGCCCTGGCCTTGCCCGGGTCGCGTACCAGCACGCGGACGGGCACCTCCCGCAGGATAAGCGAGCGCACGGCTTCGGTGCCGACCTTCCCGGCCGTCGTTACGAGGATCATGACGTGGTTTCCTCCCGCTGGTGAATGGGTTACATAGCCCACTCTGTCCGACAAGGACTGGGCTGTCAAACCCAGAATGTTGATACCATCAGGAACATGGCGGACGAGACGCGGCACCGGCCCAGGCTGACCCCCAAGGGCGAGCAGACCCGCGCCAGGATCGTGGAAGCCGCCGCCGCGCTGATCTACGAGCGGGGCGTGGCCGGCACCACCTTTGAGGACGTCCGGACGACGGCGGAGGTCAGCGGCTCGCAGCTGTCCCACTACTTCGCCGGCAAGGACGAGCTCGTGCAGGCGGTCATCGACCACCAGGCCGGCGTCATCGCCGGCAACCAGGAGCAGGCCGACCTCAGCACCATCGACGGCATGCGGGCGTGGCGGGACATGGTCATCGCCGCCGCCAGGAGCACCGGCGGCCGGGGCGGCTGCCCGCTCGGGTCGCTCGGCGGCCAGGTCGCCGAGACCGACCCCGAGGCCCGCGCCCTCATCGCCGCCGGCT
>JAWWPV010000281.1:0-13555 GCA_033854775.1 Trebonia sp. | reverse complement strand
GGGCGGCTCGTTGCCACAACCATCCGGCCAGCCGCCGGGCGGGCGCTTGCGCGAGGCAAGCGGACCCAGGAGACGGCGCGGAGTGCTTCTTGCTGTTATCTTCAGGGAGCGTGGAGCACGCCTCCGTTCGGGATGATGGCGGGCGGCACCGGGCGCCAGCGGGACCGGGCGCTGATCCAGCAGGAGCACCTGCGGGCGCTTCTTGCTGTTATCCGAACAGGGCGCTGTCAGGCGGAGACGCCGGAGCCCTCGCGGCACCGGGCCAGGATGTTAGCGATGATCCGGTGGCCGGAGCGGCCCGCGGCCGTCAGGATCGACTCGGGGTGGAACTGGACCGCCCAGCGGCCGGCCGCGTCGTCCTCGATCGCCATGACCACGCCGTCGTGGGTGACGGCGGTGACGGTGAAGCCGCCCTTGACGTCCGGTTCCTGCGCGTAGAGCGAGTGGTAACGGGCGGCGGTGAACTCCCGCGGGAGCCCGGTGAATAGGGCGCTGCCGTGCCCGTCGCGGACCTGGACCCTGCCCGGCTTGCCGTGCTGCGGCTCGGGCAGCAGCGACAGCTCACCGCCCGCGTGCTCGACCATCGCCTGGAGGCCGAGGCAGACGCCGAACACGGGCAGCTTCCGCGCGTCGAGTTCGGTCAGCAGCTCGTCGCACTTGAAGTCCGCTGGGCGGCCGGGTCCCGGCGAGAGCACGACGAGGTCAGGGGCGATCTCGTCGAGCACGACAGCGGGGAACCCGGCGCGCAGGGTGGTGACCTCCGCGTCGTGCTGCCGGAAGTAGTCCGCCAGGGTGTGCACGAACGAGTCCTGGTGGTCCACGAGGAGGACGCGGAACGGCCGCGGCCTGGCCGCGGCCCCCGTGCTTTGGGAATCGGCGCCCTCGGGGTAGTCGGCGGAGCCGGACGCGGCGATCTCCGTTTCCGTCGGGTCGGTCAGTGCTCGCTCGGCTGCCATCCGGGCCTCCTCGACTTCGCGCAGGGTCTCAAGCAGGGCGCGGGCCTTGATGTGGGTCTCCAGTTCTTCCGATTCCGGGTCGGAGTCATACAGCAGGGTCGCGCCGACCCGGACGGCCGCGATGCCGCCGGAGATGCGCGCGGTCCGCAGGGTCAGGCCGGTGTTCATCGAGCCGTCGAAGCCGATCTTGCCCACCGCCCCGCCGTACCAGCGCCGCCTGGAGTCCTCGTTGTCCTCGATGAACTGCATGGCCCAGGCCTTCGGCGCGCCGGTGACGGTCACGGCCCACATGTGCGTCAGGAACGCGTCGAGCGCGTCGAACCCCGGCCGCAGCCGCCCGTCGATGTGGTCGACCGTGTGGATCAGGCGGCTGTACATCTCGATCTGCCTGCGCCCGATCACCTGCACGCTGCCGGGGACGCAGACCCGGGACTTGTCGTTACGGTCCACGTCCGTGCACATGGTCAGCTCGGACTCCTCCTTGGCCGACCCGAGCAGCCTGGCGATGTTGGCCGCGTCCTCGAGCGGGTCCGCCCCGCGGGCGATCGTCCCGGAGATCGGGCAGGTCTCCACCCGGTCACCGTTGACCCGCACGTACATCTCCGGAGACGCGCCGACCAGGTACTCTCCTTCCCCGTCAGCACTGGCACCCAGGTTGAAGAGGAACTCGAACGGCGCCGGGTTCCGCTCCCGCAGGCGCTCATAGAACCGGGACGGCGACGCGCACCGCTCGTAGAACATGTGCCCGGGGACGACCTCGAAGAGGTCGCCGCGCTTGAACCGTTCCTTGGCCTGCTCCACGACGGCCGCGTACCGGCCGGGAACAGGCTGCGGCGGAAGCTCGCCCGCCCCTGGCACCAGCTCCGGCGTGGCGGCCGTCTCCCTGGGCAGGCCGGCCGTCGAGGCGACGCTCCCCGGGGCGCCCGTGCCTTGGGCGCCCGTGCCCCGGGTCACCGTGAACTCGTAGGAGTACCTGATCGCCTCGTCACGGCGCAGGTCGACGACCCAGATCTCATCCGGCAGGTGCAGCACCAGGTCCCGCTGGTCCTCGGACCGGTCGATCGCCAGGCGGACCGGCTCGAACTGGAACGCCAGGTCGTACCCGAACGCCCCGTAGAGCCCCAGGTGCGGGTCCGCGCACCCGAACGCCTCGGACACCTCCCGCAGCACGCTGAACACGGTCGGCCGCCGAGACCGCTCCTCCTCGGTGAACGTCCCCTCCCCCTCGGGAACGTAGACGGTCACCGCGGCGCCGGCGAGCGCACCGTCGTCGGGGGAAGTGCCGGCTTGCTCAACGCCGACGCGCAGCATCGCGTCGCGGATGACCGGCATCAGGACCAGGCCGCGCTCGTTGAGCGCCCGCGCCGTCACCTGCCTGCCCCGGCACGCGATCTCGACCGGCGGGTTCACGTAGGCCAGGTGCCAGCGGGTGTACCGCCCGGGGTACTCCATGCCCGAGCTGAGCACCCCGCCGCGGCGGCGGTCGACAAGCTCGGCGATCCGCGTCAGTTCGGCCGGGTCAAAAGCGCTGGCGGTGCGGGTGATCGTGACGCCACCGCCGACGGTGAAAGAGTTGGGCGTCATCGTACTGGTGTCCACCGGTGGGCCTCTCGGGTCAGGTCTAGCCCAGTGCCGGCGGGAGAAAACGAAAAGCGACCGCCGTTCCCGGGCGGTCGCTATGACAACAGTAGCCAGCACCGCCTACCGGCGGCGCCACCACTGAAGATCAAGGAACGTGCTCATCGGGACTAACCCTAGCACCCGCGCCGGCTCCCCGCGCACTGTGTTCTTCTTGCTGTTATTTAGTAGGGAACGGGCAGGCCGAGCCGGTGTCGGGCATGCGCCAGGCGGCGGCCGCGCCGGTGATCAGTTCGGCGGCCTCGCGCATCTGGCCGGCATCGGCGCCGGTGACATTGCGGCCGGACAGGAAGGCGCTGACCATCGGGAGCACCGAGGGGTCGCCGAGCAGGCCGCCGTGGAAGGCGGGGATGATGATCACGCCGGGCGGCAGCCCGCAGTCGGGAAGCGTGACAGCGTCGGCGAGGGGAACCACTGCGAGCCATCGGATGGACTTGCCGCCGGCACCGCCGCCCGCCGCAGTGGCCATGTCCTCGAAGTACGTGGCGCCGAACTCGCTGACCGAGCTGAGCAGGTTCTGCGCGCCGCTCGGGCCGTAGGGCGACATGCCACCGACCAGGTGGTTGAGCTCGTCAAGGGCTGCCTCGGAGGCCGACGCGCCGTCCGGGCCCGGCGGGTAGGTGAGCTGCCCGGGGCTGACGATCGGGCTGAGCAGTACCACCGAGGAGACGGGCAGCCCGGGATGTCGCGCGAGCATGGCGTAGACGCCGAGTGTTCCCTCGCTCTCCGCGACGACGGCGACGGGCCGCCCCGAGGCGGCAAACAGCGCGCGCACCTGGGCGGCGATCCGGTCGCCAAGCACCGGCAGCGGCAGGTCATCGGCGGACGCCCCGCTCGGGACCGGCCGACCCTGCGCGTTCAGGCCCACGTAGGAAAACTGGCGCACCGGCACCCCCGGCAGCATCGCGCCCAGGCCGTTGGCGGCGTCACAGCACGACGATCCCCAGCCGCCCACCACGAGTACCGCGCTCCCGGTCGCCTCCGCCACGGCAGCGGCCGGTGACGGGGCCACCTGCGGCCCGGAAGCGGAACCCGCCCCCGTGCCGACGCCGGCCAGCGCCGCCGCCGGCGCGGCATTCGCCGCCGGGCTGATCGGGAGCTGGATCGTCCCGGTGAACAGGAGACGGGCCACGCCGACCACGAGGACGAGCACCATCGCGGCCGCGATGGGCGCGTACGGGAGGCTGAACAGCATCTTCGCCGGCAGCGACTCGTGGGGCCGCGGCTCAAGCCGCGCGGCCAGGAGGGCGAGCCCGTACCAGGCCCTGGCGTTGACCAGGCCGGCCAGGGCCGCGACCAGGAGGGCCTCGCCGGTGGACAAGTGCGTGATCACCGCGGCGGCGGCGGTCGCCGCCGCGAAGCTGCCGAGCAGCCACAGCACCGCGCGGGCCGGCGGCACCCGCCGCCACCAGGCCGTGACGACCCCGCCATGGCTGAGCGCGGCGACGATGCCGAGCATGATCGGGAACGCGGCGAGAAATGGCCAGGAGAACGGCAGGACCGCGACGCCGAACGCCAGCGTGGCCGCAGGGGACAGCAGCACCCAGGCCAGCAGGGTCAGCGCCGCGCAGGACACGAACGCGCGGCTGATCTTGGGGGCGGGCACGCCCCGCGGCCAGGCCAGCCGCAGCATCGCCACGTCAAGGGCCGCACGCGCGACCAGGACCGCCACGACCAGGCCGCCGAACCACAGCCGGGACTGGGTATCGGTGAACAGCCAGCGCAGGTCGTGGTAGGCGGCGATCGACGGAAGGGCGGTGACCTGCGGCGCGATGGAACGGGCGTTCGGGGCGAAGAGCGTGAGCAAACCACCCTCGGCCACGGCGCCGCCGGCCGCGACGAGGATCAGTCCCCGGTGCCGAAGGAAGCCCTCGGCCGCAAGTTCCGCCCTCATATGCTTCGTCAGGTACGTAAGGTCCAGATACCTATCCGGATGAACACTCCATTTAGGAGGCGCATTCCGGTTTTAGGTCACAATCAAGCCCAGCGGTTGGTCGCTTAGCGTAAGGACGTTCTTCCCAGCCTCACCGACTGTTACCCACAGGTAGTCAGGGACCCGCCTTCCTGGTACCTTCTGGCGCATGAGCAGCACCACGACGACCACGCTGGCCGAGCTCCCGTCGCTGAAGGGGCAGGTGCTCGGGGTCAGCGAGTGGTTCGAGGTGACACAGGACCGGGTGAACACGTTCGCCGACGCGACCGACGACCACCAGTGGATTCACGTGGACCCCGAGCGGGCGGCCCTCGAGTCGCCGTTCGGCGGGCCGATTGGGCACGGGTTCCTCACCTTGTCGCTGTTCATCCCCATGTGGTCGCAGGTCCTCGCGGTGACCGACGTGAAGATGGCGGTGAACTACGGGCTCAACAAGGTCCGCTTCCCCGCGCCCGTGCCCGTGGGGTCGAAGATCCGGCTGACCGCCACTCTCGTCGACGTCGAGGAGGTCAAGGGCGGCCTTCAGCTCGTTGTCGGCGGGGTCATCGAGCGCGAGGGCTCGGACAAGCCGGTCTGCGTGCTTGAGTCGGTGACCCGCTTCTTCGGCTAGCGCTGTCTCCCGGGACCTGTAGCCTGGCGTGGTGCTTGATCACGATTGGTTCTGCGAGCGGGCCGGGCGGGAGATCTCGGCGCTCGCCGCCGTTGTCGCCGACGCGCCCGACGTCGCCAAGGACGTGCCGAGCTGCCCAGGCTGGACGGTCGCGGACCTCGCCCAGCACACGGGGGCCATCCACCGCTGGGCGACCGCCATCGTCGCGACCGAGGCCACCGCCCGGGTCCCGTTCCCCGAGGCCGCCTCGCCGTGGGAATCGGCGGACGGCTGGGCGCAGTGGCTCGCCTCCGGCGCGGCGCCGCTGCTCGCCGCGCTGCGCTCGGCCGGGCCGCTCACCGCGGTCTGGTCCTGGGGTCCTGGGCGGACGTCCGGTTGGTGGGCGCGGCGGATGCTGCACGAGACGACGGTGCACCGGGCCGACACGGAACTCTCGCTCGGCGTCGACGACCCGGTCATCGACCCCGTCGTCGCGGCCGACGGAATCGACGAGTTCCTGTTCAACCTGCCGTCGGCGCGGCGCCCCTACCCGCACCTCGCCTCGCTGCCGACCGGGGCGTCGCTGCACCTGCACGCGACGGACGTCGACGGCGAGTGGATTATCCGGTTCACCGACCGCGGGATCGCCTGGGAACGGGGGCACGAGAAGGCCACCACGGCGATCCGCGGTCCCGTGACGTCGCTGCTGCTGTTCACCTACGGGCGGCTGCCCGCCTCCGATGCCCGGCTCGCGTCCTTCGGCGACGAGTCAATCCCGGTGCTGTGGCAGGAGAAGACCACGCTGTGAGCGCGCGCCGAACGGTTACGGGCGCCCGGAGGCGAGCGCGGGAAACCCGCTGATGGCGGGGCGGCTGCTGGCGATCAGTGACCTGCACATCGGGTACCCGGAGAACCGGGCTTACGCGGACGCGCTGTCGCCGGGCGATCCCGGGGACTGGCTGATCGTGGCCGGCGATGTGGGCGAGATGTTCGCGGATGTCGGGTTCGTGCTCGCCTCGCTGGCGAACCGTTTCGCGAAGGTGATCTGGACGCCTGGCAACCATGAGCTGTGGACGCTGCCGTCCGATCCGGTGGCGCTGCGCGGCGCCGCCAGGTACGAGGCACTCGTCAAGGTGTGCCGCCGGTTCGGCGTGGTCACCCCGGAGGATGACTTCCCGGTCTGGCACGGGCCAGGCGGCCCGGTGACCGTCGCGCCGCTGTTCACGCTGTATGACTATTCATTCCGCGCCGCCAGCGCGACGGCCGCGGGCCCGGTCGCGGCGGGCAGCGGGCCGGTGCGCGACGACGGGAGGATGGCGGCGCTCGCGACCGCACGGAAGGCCGGGATCACGCCCGTTGACGAGGTACGGCTGCACGCCGACCCCTACCCGTCGGTGGCGGCGTGGTGCCGGGACCTCGTGGCGGCGGCGGAGCGGCGGCTCGCCGCCGTGGCCGGTCCCGTCGTGCTGGTCAGCCACTGGCCGCTAGTCCGCGATCCCGTCACCGCGCTGCGGCACCAGGAGTTCGCGCCATGGTGCGGGACCAGGCTCACCGCTGACTGGCACACCAGGCACCAGGTTGTCGCCGCCGTGTACGGTCACCTGCACATCCCGCGCACCACGCGCTACCACGGCGTCCGCTTCGAGGAGGTTTCGGTCGGTTACCCGCGTGAGTGGCAGCGCCGGGGCACCGCGGCCCCTGGCCCGCGCGTCATCCTGGACGGTTCGTTACCAGGGTTGCCCGCGGGCCTTGCCGTGGATGAACTCTATGCACGGCCGCGTGCCGGGGTGATGCTTAGACCATGGAGTTCGAGCACATCCTCGTCCGGCGGTCCGGCGATTTCGCCACCGTCACGATGAACCGACCGCAGCGACGTAACGCCCTGTCACTGGAGCACATGCGCGAGCTGATCGCGGCCTTCCGAGACCTCGGCGACAGCGACGCCCTCGGCATCGTCCTGGCCGGCAACGGCCCGGTGTTTAGCGCCGGGCATGACTTCGCCGATGTAGCCGGCGCTGACCTGCCGACGGTCCGTTCGCTGCTGCTTACCTGCACCGAGCTGATGACGCTGATGCAGCAGGTGCCGCAGCCGGTGGTGGCGCGGGTGCACGGGCTGGCCACCGCGGCCGGCTGCCAGCTGGTGGCGACCGCTGACCTGGCGGTGGCGAGCGAGGAGGCCGGCTTCGCGGCGCCGGGCGGCAAGGGAGGCTGGTTCTGCCACACCCCCATGGTGGCGATCGCCAGGAACGTAGGCCGCAAGCGCGCCATGGAGCTGGCCCTGTCCGGGGACGTCATCGACGCGCGGACAGCGCTCGACTGGGGCCTGGTCAACAAGGTCGTGCCCGCCGCCCAGCTCGACGACGCGGTTCGCGACCTCCTCGAGCGCACCACGCGCGGCTCCGCCCAGAGCAAGGGGATCGGCAAGCAGGCCCTCTACACCCAGATCGACCTCGACCAGCCGAAGGCATACGCCCACGCCGTCGAGGTCATGGCCGCGACCAGCCAGCTCCCCGACGCGCAGGAAGGAATCCGCGCGTTCCTGGAAAAGCGCAAGCCGCACTGGCGCCACGGCCGCTAGGCGCACCTCATTTAACGGGGCTCACCCGGGTAGGTGCCGAACGCCCAGCGGTTCCCCTCCGGATCCTCGACCGCGAAGTCACGCGAGCCGTAGTCGGTCTCGTAGAGCTCGTGAGTCACCTTCGCCCCGTGCGCCACGGCGCGGGCGTGCAGCGCGTCCGGGTCACTCGTGACGACGTACGCGCTGAAGTTGCCGGGCCTGGTCACCCCGTGCGGGTCATCGGGCTTTGCCGAGCTGAGCATGACGCCGCCGCCGGGTGGCCAGGCCAGCTCGGCGTGATGGACGTTGCCGCCCTCGGCGTAGACGGCGGTCGCCTCGAAGCCGAGCGCCTCGGTCAGGAACTTGATCAGCCCGTGGGCGTCGTTGGCGCGCAGGGTGGGCCAGACGTTGGGCGGGGGTGGTGCCTTGGTTTCTGTCATGGCCCCATCATTCCCTCATCCCCCAGCAGCACGGCTTGGACGTTTCGGAGCTCCTCAGCTAGCAGCGCGCTCGGCGGGCAGCCCGCCAGGTCGCGGAACTCGCGGGCCATGTGTGCCTGGTCGTAGTAGCCGCACTCGGTGGCCAGCTCGGCGAGCACGACCCGGCCGCCCTCGGCCTGCTGGCGCAGCAGGCGCCGCCGCGCCCGGTCGAACCGGACCACCCGCGCCCCGGCCTTCGGGGACAGGCCGGTCTCGGCCCGGAACTGCTCACCGAGGTGCCGGGCAGACCACCCGGTCTCTGCGGCCAGGTCGGCGACGCTGACCACGCCGCGTGACCGCTGCAGCCTGTCCCAGGCGTAGCTGACCTCCGGCCTGGGCGCGTGGCGGCCCCGTGCCTGCGTGGCACGCACGCGGCCGGCGAGGAACTCCTCGAGCACCGCGAACCGGCCGGCCCAGTCAGGCGCGGCCAGGACCCGCTCCCTGACCTCGCCGGCGAGCCGCCCGATCACGTCGGCCGCCTCCACGTCGATGCTCGCCAGCTCGGCGGCGGGCATCCCGAGCAGGGCGCGGGCGCCGAGCGGGGTAAGCGCGAGCTGGATCCCGGACTGCCGGCCGTCATGCGTCACCAGCGCGGGCGCGGTGTGCAGCCCGCCGAGCAGGAAGTCATGCGTACTGGCGGGCTGGCGCGGGTCCGGGTGCCTGGCGATGACCAGCGGCTCGTCCAGCGTCACGATCATCGTCAGCCAGGGCGACGGCAGCCCGCGGTGCGCGGCCGGGTCAATCCCCGCCTGCCGGTACCCGGTGCACCAGGCCACATATGGGCGCAGCCCCTCGCGAGGCCGCCACACGGCGTACTCGTCGATCACCCTCGCAGTATCCCACGCTGTTCCGCGCTGTTTCCGCGCCGTTGGCGTGGTGACGCTCCCTCGGGGCTAGGGAAGACGGCGGTCGAACCGGACCTTGACGTCGCCAGGGCCGTCGTAGCCGGGGGTCGGATCGCTGACGGCGAAGCCAAGGGCCGTGTGGAACGCGATCGAGCGCGCGTTGACCGGAGACGTCACGGCGCGGACGACCGTCCGGCCGTCCGCCGCGGCCACGGCGAAGAAACGCTCGTAGAGCACGCGGGCCAGGCCGCCGCGACGGTGACCGGGATGTACGCCGACGAAGTGGATGTAGGCCGCGTCCGGCAACGACGGCGACAGGAAGCCGATGAGGAAGCCGGCGAGGTCATCGCCCGCTTCCGCGATGGTGCTCGTCGCGTGGAAGTGGTCGAGGAACAGCCTGGGCAGTATGTGGCTCACCGGGCGGCCCCACCAGTCGTCGACGACGGCGGCGATGCTGTCGTAGTCGGCCGGCGTCGCGGTGCGCAATGTCACGTCGAGGGTCACGGTCCCGATCGTAGGACAGACGTGGCCGACGCGCGGTGCGGGGCCGGGGTCAGCCGAACTCGCTGGCGGATGATCTGGCTGCCTGGCCGGGTAAGCGGAATCCCGCGGCCTGCGCCTTGCGGCCCACGCCGCCGTAGCAGCTGACCTCGGCCCGCGTCGGCTGCGGCGCGGGGGACTCCGGCCGCCACTCCGACACCGACACGACACCGGGCGGCACTAGTTCCAGGTCGCGGAAGGCGAGTGCGGCGAACTCGCTGGAGTCACGTGCCTGGACCGTGACCCCGCCGGCAAGATAGGCGCGTACCCCGGCGGCCACGCCGTCCGGGTCATGCTCCGGGTTGAGATGCGAGGCGGTGAGGTACGAACCCGGCGGCAGGGCATCGAGCAGGGTGCCGATGATCCGCTCCGGCTCGTCCTTGTCCTCAAGAAAGTGCAGGATGCCCACGAGCATGAGCGCGATCGGCTGCGAGAAGTCGAGCACCTCCCGGACGACAGGCGAGGACAGGATCTCGCCCGGCGACTGCAGGCTGGCGTGAATGTAGGCGGTGCGGCCCTCCTCCGATGAGGTGAGCAGCGCCCGCGCGTGCGCGAGCACGAGCGGGTCGTTATCGACGTAGACCACGCGGGCGGAAGGCGCGATTGCCTGCGCAACCTCGTGCACGTTGTTCGTGGTCGGCAGCCCGGCGCCGATGTCGAGGAACTGCCTGATGCCCGCCTCTCCCGTCAGGTAACCGACGGCGCGGCCGAGGAATGCCCGCTGCTCACGCGCGCCGATGCGTCCCGAGGGAACGCTGGCCAGCGATTTCTCCGCAACCTCACGGTCCGCAGCGAAATGGTTCTGCCCGCCGAGGAAGTAGTCGTAGATCCGCGCCGGGTGCGGCCTGGACGTGTCGATCTCTGGCGGAAGTCCCGACATATCAGCCTCTCTCATCTCGAGAGGAAAGCGTACAGCGGCACGGCTACGAGGAGACCCTCGGCGGCGCCCTCATCCCTCATCCTGCCGCGCGGCATCGGCGTAACAGATCGTAGGTGGCTTCCAGTATTTCGAGGACCCAGCGACCGCCGAATTTGTCACTCGTTCGGAACGCTGACAAGGACGCGCCCGCCTCCCTAGCCCGCTGCTCCAAGAGGGACAGGTTACCTGCTTCTCTGGAGAAACTCAGCATTACCCTCCCTTGCGGCGACCGATGTGCCCTTGCATCACGCAAGTACCGGCCGATACCCTCATACGTCGGGTCGAAGACTGAACACTCAAGGGGATCGTCCTCATTCCGCTGCCCGGCGAAGTATGGCCAATTCCAGAAGATCAGGTCGAAGCGCTCCTCTGCCGTCACCGCCGAGAATACATCGCTAATGCGGGCGGTCACGACGTCCGATAGGTTATGCTTCTCGGCATTAGCCTTGCAGTTAGCTACCGCCGACGGGTTAATATCGGTGGCGAGGACCGAACCTGCGCCTTTCTTCGCGACTGTTAGCGCGATGAACCCGGTGCCGCAGCCGACCTCGAGGACCGACCCGCCGACAGGGACAGGAAGCGAATCCGCGTAGAAGAAGGTGTCATTGAACACGGTCGGCGAGAAGACTCCGTCAAAGACGGCGAATTCCCCCTCCGGATGAACGAATGCATGATTGCCCGCCGCCCGATTTCTCCTGACGAAACCGCGAACAAAGACTTCATCGTTCATTTTTCTTCCTTTGTGAGCTCGATATCCACCGAGAGTCACCCACAAGATTCAGCGGCCGGCAACGGGGGCCTGCGCCTGCCGGAGCGCGGCGATGTGCCTGGCCAGCGCGGTCGCCGAGGAGAGCACCTCATCGTTAAGGTCCTCGTCCGCGAGAGTGATCCCGAACTTCCCCTCGAGGAGGAGCAGGCACTCCAGCGCATCGATCGAGGAGAAGCCGTAGCGGTCGATGAGGCTGTCCCCGCCCTCGGTGCTCACCGCGGAGCCGCGTTCGGCCACCTCGCCGTCCTTCGCGGCCATCATCTCGGCCGCCGTCTGGTGCACGATCTCCAGGATCTGCCCGTCGTCCACGCTGAAGTCCCCCTCGCTGAACTGAAATAATCGCCTTTGCGATGTGCGCTCTCAGCCGCGACAGAGTGTCGCGGCTGGCCCCCCCGTTGGAGCCCGATCGTACTGGGGGCGCACTCGCGCCGCCACGCCAGAGAGTAAATCCGATCGCGAGACCTAACATCTCATGGGGGGATCTCCGCAGCAAGCAGCCGCGCTGCCCCAACTGCGGGCGTCGCCTTCACCCGGGCCTCCGCCGCTCGCCGGCCCCCGGCGGCAGGCCACCGCCGCCGACCCGGCCCCTCACCGCGCATCGAACGAGAAACCGCCTGGGCGGGAGTTGCGGTCGGCAAGCAGGCCCGCGAGGGTCGAGATCGCGATCTCCGGCGGCGTGCGGGAGCCGATGTTGAGGCCGATGGGGCGGTGCACGCGGGCGATGTCGCCGGGGGCGACGCCGAGGGACTCCAGGGCGGTAACGTGCGGGCCGACGTGCCGGGGATTGCCCATGATGCCAACCCAGCGGGCCTTGGTGGCGAGGGCGTCGCGGAGCGCGACGCCGAGTTCGTCGCGATGATGGTCGGTGACCACGACGTCGGCGCCGTCAAGGTCCTCTGGCACGGCGTTGAGCACCGGGAAGCCGGCCATCCTGGCGGCGTCGGCGCGGCCCGCGTCGGGCTCGACGAGCAAGGTGCGGTAGCCGGCGTCGGCCGCGTAGCGCAGCAGGTACCCGGAGACCGGGCTGGCGAACACCGCGACGAGCGTGCGGTCACCGGTGGGAGCGCCGCGCGCCGGGGACGAGGCCGGCCCGGGGGCCGTGCCCGCGGTAGTGGTCGAGCCGTGGGCGACTGAGCAGGCGTCGATCTCTTCTGCCATGCGTACAGTCTGCTACATCCCGGTGCGGTTGGCGACGCGGATGGTCGCTAGGGTAACCGTCCATGGAGTTCCAGGAGGTTGTGCGGCGGCGGCGCATGGTGCGGACGTTCACCGCCGAACCGGTCCCGCAGGCGGCACTCGACCGGATTCTCGGCAACGCGCTACGCGGGCCGTCGGCCGGGTTCTCCCAGGGACAGGCGTTCCTCGTGCTGACCGAGGCGGCCGACAGGGAGAGGTTCTGGGCCGTGGCCGGCGCCGCGATCGCCTCATCGGCCCAGACCGCGCCACTTGTCATCGTGCCCATGTCCTGCAAGCAGGCGTACCTGGACCGCTACGCGCAGCCGGACAAGGGCTGGACCGATAAGGACGAGGCGCGGTGGCCGGTGCCGTTCTGGCACATCGACACCGGGATGGCGGCGCTGCTGATCCTCCAGACCGCGGTCGATGTGGGGCTCGGCGCGGTGTACTTCGGGATCGTGCCTGAGGCGGTCGCGCCCTTCAGGTCCGAGTTCGGGGTGCCCGATGACCAGGAGCCGATCGGCGCGATCGCGATCGGCTACGACGCCGAGACGGAAAAGCGCGACCTGCGGCCGAGGCGGCGCAACCTGGACGACCTCGTGCACTACGGGCGGTGGCAGGGCTAGGCACTACCTGACATCAGGAAATGTCGCGCCCGCGGACGTCGCGGCCCGCCGGAACCGTGATTTCGACGGACACGGAGTCCTCCGCGGGCTGAACGCGGTCCTTGGCCGCCGATGCGCCCTCGGCTGACACGGCCGGCCCCGCGGAGTCGTCTTCGGCCTCCCCCTCCTCGGCGACATTGCCCGCGTCCGCTGCCGCCTCTCCTGCGGCTGCCACCACGGCCTTTTCCTCGGCCTCGCCAGCTGGCGGCGGGGCGGTGAGCCGCCAGGCCTCGCGGGTGATCACCTGGAGCGCGCCCGCGGCGGGGATGGCGAGCAGCGCCGCGACAAAGCCGCCGAATAGCCCGCCGACCCAGTCTCCGAGCGAAGCGGCGACCAGCACGGAGACCAGCACGAGCAGCGGAGAGATGCGCACCGTCTTGGACATGATGACCGGGTTGAGTATGTGGTTCTCTAGCTGCGTGTAGACCAGGAAGACGACCAGCGTGACGATGCCCGCGGTGAGCGACTGGAACGCGGCGAATATGACGA
>JAWWPV010000280.1:0-2952 GCA_033854775.1 Trebonia sp. | reverse complement strand
GTGCAGGTCGCGGGTGGGGCCGGTCACGGTGATCTCGGCTTCGGCCAGGCCGCGCATCCCGGTGCAGATCGACGGGGTGTCCGCCGCCCACATGGTCGTGTCGCTGACGACGATCACGTCGGGGCTGAGCTGGTCCTTGCGCTCCCGCAGGAGCTTGGCGAAGTGCGGCGAGCCGGACTCTTCCTCGCCCTCGATCAGCAGCGTGAGCGTGACCGGGGGCGCGTTCTGGCCGCTGGCGGCGAGCGCCGCGCTGGCTGCGGCACGGGCGCCGAGGGCGTGGAACAGCACCTGGCCCTTGTCGTCGGAGGCACCGCGGCCGAAGATCCGGCCGTCCTTCTCATAAGGCGCGAACGGCTCGCCGTCCCAGCCGTCCTCCAGGGCGGCGGGCTGGACGTCATGGTGACCGTAGACGAGCACCTTCGGCGCGCCCGGGTCGGCGGCGGGCCAGTGCGCGTAGACGGCGGGCAGCCCGTCGGTCTCCCAGATTTCCGCCTCGGGGAAGCCGGCCTGCCTGAGGTAGTCAACGAGCCACTGCGCCGACTTCCTGACGTCGCCGTGGCGATCCGGATCGGCAGAGACCGAGGGGATGCTCAGCCAGTCACGCAGCGCTCGCGAAAATTCCGCGGCGTCGGCCGCGATGAAGTCCCGGACATCCATAGGACCTAACGTACAGGTCTTGCTTAGCTGGCCGGCTCGAAGGTGTCGCCCTTGCCCTTGAGGCCGACGGCCGGGATCGTGACCGTGCGGCCCGGCGCGGCGGTGACGCTGCCGATGCGGGTCGCGTCCTCGCCCGCGCCCTTGAGCGCATCGAGCGCGGCCTCCAGGTCGTCCTCGCCGACCACCACGCAGAACCCGATCCCCATGTTGAACGTGGCGTACATGGTGGCCGCGTCGACGTCACCCGCGCTGGCGATGAGGGCGAAGATCTCCGGTGCGTCCGGCAGGGAGTCGAGCACGTACGACACGTTGGCGGCGAGCCTGGTGATGTTGAGCAGGCCGCCACCGGAAATGTGCGCCATGCCGCGCGGCGTGACACCCGCCGCCCACAGCGCCTCGGCCGCGGCCACGTACACCCGGGTCGGCTGGAGCAGCGCGTCGGCGAGCCGCCGCCCCGAGCCCGGCACCTGGTCGTTAAGGCTAAGGTTGCCCTTCTTGAACAGCGCGTGCCTGGCGAGCGAGTACCCGTTGCTGTGCAGGCCTGAGCTCGGGAGCCCGATCACCGCGTCGCCTGGCCGCACATTGGCGCCATCAAGCGGGGTGCGCTCGTGCGGTACGGCACCGATCGCGGTGCCGACCAGGTCGAGCATGGGGGCGCCGCTCGCCGACTTGGCGAGCATCTCGCCGATCTGCGCGATCTCGCCGCCGGGAATGGAAATGCCGGCCAGCTCCGCGCCGAGGAACAGGCCGCGGGCCACCTCGTCGAGCACGCCCTCGTCGATCCGGTCGGTGGCGATGTAATCGAGCAGCGCGAGCGGCACGGCGCCGACGCAGATCAGGTCGTTGACGTTGTTCGCCACGCAGTCGACGCCGATCGGCTCCCAGCGGCCGACCTCCTCGGCCAGCATGATCTTGGTGCCCACGCCGTCCGTGGTCAGCGCGATCGCCGGTCCTGGCGGCAGGTGCATGATCGTGGCGAAGTAGCCGCTGGCCAGGCCGGTGATGCTGGTGACCATGTCCGACCGCACCTTGGTGCGCGCCAGCCACGGCCGCATGACCCGGGCGAACGCGACCTGTTCCCGCTCCTCGTCCACCCCCGCCGCGGCGTAGGTGGACGGCGTCGGTTCCGGGGTCTGCGGCGTCGCGTTCATGACCAAAAGGTTAACCTGTCGTCTTCCGGGGGGGACGACCCCCCGTACCCCCCGATGCGCATAGCCGCGCGCGGGCGGGCGTGGTGACTCGGTCGGAGCGCTGGTCCGCTAGCCTTTGGGTCATGCTCATCGCTTTCTCAGTCACCCCGCTCGGCGTCGGCGAGGGGGTCGGCGAAATCGTCGCGGAGGCCGTGCGGGTCGTGCGTGCGAGCGGGCTGCCGAACCAGACCGACTCGATGTTCACCACGATCGAGGGCGACTGGGTAGGGGTTCAATAAACTATTTTTTGGCAAACCCGCCATCCGCAGCACGGTAACTGCCTCTGAGCAGTAGAAAGGCCGTCCAGCAGGGTGGCCTGCTTGCGGGGGAACGCCGACTCAGCCGGTTCCCGTTGCGGTATCCAGGCGGTTGCGGCGGCGATGGCCAGCCAGCACACCTCTTCATTAGTTGCAGCCTGTGTGCTCTCGGCAACGGCCTGGATGTGAGTCTTGATGAGCTTCCGCTCGCCGTGGAATCCTCCGGGGAGATGATGCCACCGGGCCTCGATCTCCGCCATCCGGTCGGCCGCTTCTAGCCGCTGAATGTACCGTTCGCCCGACTGGCCCTCACCGGCCAGGTATGCCTTGTTGGCCTGGTCCCAGTCGATGATGTCGCTGATGATGTCATGCATCGTCCGACTCCACTTCTTCCCTGTTTGATCTGACAGTCTGGCTGTTAGGTCTGACAGCGCTCTGATGCGAAGACCCCCGAGCGTGGACGCTCAGGGGTCGCTTGGTTCGTCTGCGGCTACTTGTCCGCTTTTACCAGGCGTACCGGCGGGGGGCCGCAGATGCGGTCGTGGAGCCCGGCACGGCAGCACGCGCAGCGGCCCGCGCGTGCCATGGCCCGCCCCGCGCACCCCTTGGCCAAGTTTTTACCGTTCCGGGGATACCTGTCGGTCTACCGGTGCCTTGACAGCCCACCCGGCACGGAGCGTTCATGAAGGATGCGCGAGCGTCGCGCGGCGCGGCACCAACCTCCTTGCCGACCGCGGCACGGCGCGCACGGCCACGGCTGGCACGCGACCCCCGTCCGGGGGGCGTGCGGACGGCGGGCTCCGGACCGGGCGAGGACCTGGGAGCGCCGAGCCGCCGCGGAGACCACC
>JAWWPV010000279.1:0-4859 GCA_033854775.1 Trebonia sp. | reverse complement strand
GCACCAAGCCCCCGCCTGAAGACGGGCACGGCCGCCGACGGCCCGGCCGGCACCGCCGAACCTGCTTGTAATTGAAGACGGTGATCGCAAATGGACAAGGCGATAGCGCTGGCCGTGGCCGCGAGCTTGTGCACTGCCACGTCCTCGGTATGCCAGCGTATGGGGGCCAGCAGGATCCAGGCGGACCGGTTTGACCTGTGGCTCATCGTGCGCCTGGCCCGCCGCCCGGTCTGGCTCGCGGGGATAGGCGCCATGATCCTCGGGTTCGCCTGTCAGGTCAGCGCCTTGCACTTCGGCGCCCTGGCGCTGGTCCAGCCGATCCTCGCGCTGGAGTTGCTGTTCGTCTTCGCTTACATGGCCGTCCTGAGCTCGCGGCGGGTACAGCTGCGCGACTGGCTTGCCGCGTCCGGCATGTCCGCGGGACTTGCCCTGTTCCTGCTGGCCGCCGCGCCGTCCGGGGGCCGGCCGCACGCGCCGGGTTCATCGTGGTGGCTAGCGGGACTGGCAACCGCGGGCGTCGTGCTTGCCGGGCTGGCGGCGGCCTTCGGGCTGGGCCGGCGTCGCGTCGCGCACGGGTCCCGTCGCACGGCAGTGCTGGGGGCGGCCACGGGCATCTGCTGGGGATTCGTAGCCGCGGTGATCAAGGAGTTCAGCTCTCACCTCGGCGCCGGCGCCGGCGCGATCTTCTCCAGCTGGCCGGTCTATGCCCTCATCGGCACCGGGGCAGCCAGCCTCCTGCTCGCCTCCCACGCACTGGCCTCGGGCCCGCTCGCGGCGTCACAGCCCGGGTTCACGATCCTCGACCCGCTGGCGGCCAGCCTGCTAGGGATATTCCTGTTCGGCGAGCACATGCGGGCGGGGACGCTTGACCTGGCCGTCGAGGCGACGGGGGTCGCGCTCGTCGTCGCCGGCGTCTCGGCCCTCAGCCACAGCCACCTGGTTCAGGGCGAGAACGCGCCGCGGGCGGCGCGGCCATTGCGCGGCGGGCGGGCCGCCCGGACAGCGGGACCCATCGGCGGCTTGCACGCCGGGCCGCAGCCAAAGGGCTGACCAGCCAGCACCGGGTACGGCGTGTCCCACCATATCGACAATTATCACTACAAGCTGCCTCCGGCCGCTCTAGGATGTCGCTCACGGTGGCGAAGAGGAGACGCATGACGACCGAGACCCACACCCTGAACTGCTGGCACTGCGGGAACGACTTCGTTTACTTCGTGCCGGAAGAGTTGAGGCGGCGTGGGTTCACGCGTGACTTCTTCGAGGAATCCACTGTCTGCGCGGCCTGCGCTCAATGCGGGCCGGGCTGCAGCAACCCAGCGCACCTGAACTAGCAGCCATTTCAGGTCGCTTTTCCGGGTGGACTGGGGCAGTCACCCGCTTCCGTTCGGGATAAGGGTCTTCATATTCGTTCACGGGGAGCAGCCAGCGTCCCCCCGGTAACGAGGCCGTGATCGGCGCGGCGGTCGTGGCTAGCGTCCGCCGGTCGGTGACCAGCACGTGACCCGACGGCAGCGGCGTCCAGCCTGGCATGGGCCAGCCCGAGCTCGCCACGAGAACGGCGTCGTCGGTGACCTGGTAAGCCAGGTCGAAGTAGGCGGCGACCTCGTCAGGGCGCTCGCCGTGCCCGAGCTCCCGCAACATGTCGGCGGGGACCATGGACCGGTTGTAGAACGAGATCGCGTACAGCGCGTCGGGCGCCAGCAAGATCGCGTTCAGGCTGCTGGCCGTGTACCGCTGAGATACAGCGGCTATCGTGTCGGCGATCGCCGCAACCATGTCGCCGTCGCGCGCCGCCAGCCGCCACATCAAGTGGAGGAAGTACCGCTCGCTGTCGGTGCTGCCGGCCAGCCGCCGCTCCCATTCGGGCGGAAGCATCTCGCCGAGCCGTTCCTGCGGGTAAATGGCGCCATTGTGGGCGAACGTGTAGTCACCGTAGCGGAACGGGTGGGTGTTGACGTCGCTGATGGCCAGGCCGGGCGTGGCCCATCGCAGGTGCACCAGGCCGAGGTCGCCGAGCGGCTGCCAGGCGAGCTTGTCGTATTCCGGTTCGCGGCCGGCCCGGGCGGCCGATTTCCATGCCACGGGCCGGGAGCCCGCGTACCAGGCCATTCCCCAGCCGTCACCGTGCAGGTCGGACAGGCTGGTGAAGGCGCGGAGGCTTTCCGTGCCCAGGAGTTCGGCGACGGACGCGGCATCGCGCGAGCAATAGCCAAGCAGACGGCACATGAAGGATTTGCTCTCCTAAAGGAACTTGCCCATACCGCCGCCGACGTCGATGGACGCGCCGGCGATGTAGCTGGCCCGGTCGCTGGCCAGGAACGCGACGAGCCCGGCGACCTCATCGGACCGCCCGAAGCGGCCCAGCGGAACCTCCGCTTTTGCGAGCTGCCCGAAGAACTCGTCGGCCGGCATCTCGGGAGCGCGCTTGTTGTGGATATTCTGCCACTGCGGGGTCTCGACGAAGCCGATGTTCACACTGTTGACGAGGATTCCCTCGGTGCCCAGCTCGATCGACAGAGCCTTGGACAGGCTGAGGCAGGATGCGCGGTTGACCGACGAGGCCAGGAAGGCCGGGTCCGGGTAGCGCGCGTACAGGGCGTTGATGTTGATGACCCGGGGCGCGGCGCTGGCCCGCAGGTGCGGCAGGGCGGCGCGGATGCAGCGGATCTGGGAGAACAGCTTCACCTCGATGTCGTCGTGCCAGTCCTCGTCGGTCAGCGTGGCGAACCGGCCGGGCCGCGCCCCGCCGGCGTTGTTGACCAGGATGTCGAGCCCGCCCAGGGCCGCGGTCGCGGCCGCGACGAAGTCGGTCACCTGATCGGGGTCGGTCACGTCACAGGGCAGCGCGAGCAGTTGCTGCCCGTGCTGCCCGGGGGCCGCGGCCTTGCGCAGCTCGGCGGCGGCCTCCTCCAGTTCGTCGGCATGCCGGGAGCAGATGGCCACGGCGGCGCCCTCGGCCAGCAGCTCGGCGGCGATGGCCTTGCCCAGCCCCTTGGAGCCGCCGGTGACGATGGCCCGGCGGCCGGTCAGCCCAAGCTCCACCTATTCCTCACCCGCCGCTTTGTCCCCGGCGTCGGCCGCGTGCTCGGCTGCCTGCGCCTCGGCCAGCTTGAGCAGGCTGCTCCGCGGCGGCGCGAACACGTCGACCTCCAGGCAGTGACTACCAGTGGTCCAGGCGCCGTGCGGAACCCAGGACGGAACGACGGCGACGTCGCCCTTGCGCATCGTGCGCACGTCACCGTCTAGATCGAAGGTGAACTCCCCGTCGAGGACGATGACGATCTGCTCCTCCTCGTGGACGTGGCGGGGTGCCGTTGCGCCAGGCTCGAAGCTCACGAAGTTAGTCATGGCCCGCTGGCCGAGCACCGGCCGGAACCCGAGCCCCGGCAGGAACTCCACCGGGGTCAGCTCGTCCACGTTGACGTACCGGCCGGGGCCGGCCGGGGTGCCGCCAGGCTCCGTGGTGAAGTGGCTGGCGGCATCGCCCAGCGAACTGCCGTCGTCGGCCGGCGGCTGGTGCGCGGCGTCGCTCATGTGTCCTCCATTACAGTGCGCTCTTCACCACGTCGGCGATCCGGCGGATGCCTTCGTCGATGAGGTCGTCGGCGACCCGGCTGTAGGCGAGCCGGATCTGGTTGGCTCCGACTCCCGCGTCTTCCAGGTAGAACGGCCGTCCGGGCACGTAGGCGACCTTCTCGGCGCGGGCGGCGGGCGACAGTGCCGCGGTGTCGACGCCTTCTGGGCACGTGAGCCAGACGTAAAATCCTCCGGCCGGCGTCGTCCAGGTAGCGCCGTCGGGCATGTGGGCGGCCAGCGCATCCGTCGTCAGGCGCGCTCGCCGCTCGTACAGCACCCGGGCCGCGGCGATCTGACGTTCCAGGTGACCGCCCCGGCCGTACTCCTCGAGCATCCGCTGGCCGAGCGCGCCGGCGCACTGGTCGGAGTTCTGCTTGGCGATGACGAGCCTGCCGATGACCTCCGCCGGGCCCGCGGCCCAGCCCATTCGGAATCCGGGCGAGAAGATCTTGGAGAACGTGCCCGCCTGCAGCACGACATCGGGCGCCAGTGACCACATGCTCGGCGGCGGGGCTGTGCCATTCCCCAGGGGGCCATTCTCCAGGGGGCCGAAACCGAGCTCGCGGTAGGCCACGTCCTCCAGGATCAGGAAGTCGTAGCGGCGGGCCAGGTCAACCAGTCCCTGCCGGCGTTCCGCGCTCATCGACAGGCCGGTGGGGTTCTGGTAGTCGGGGATCGTGTAGACGATCTTCGGCCGCAGTCCCCCGGCCAGCAGGTCAGCGAGCACGTCCACCCGCATCCCCGCGTCGTCGAGTGGCACGCCGCGCACGTCGGCCTCGTAGCCGCGAAACGCCATGAGTCCGCCCAGGTAGGTCGGCGCTTCGACGACGACGACGTCGCCGGGGTCGACGTAGCTCTTGGCGAGCAGTTCCATGCAGTCGATCCCGCCGCTGGTGATCATCAGCTCGCCCGCACCAGGGGGCCGGCCTTCGGCGGCCGCTAGCCGCCCGCAGACGTACTCGCGAAGGCCGGCCAGGCCCTCGGTAGCCGAGTACTGCAGCGCCACCCCCGGTTCCTCGGCGATCAGGCGGGCGGCGATGTCGGCGAGAGTGCCGGTCTGGAACGTCGCCGGCTCGGGGAACCCGCCGGAGAACGTGATGACGTCGGTGGCGCCGGCGAGGGAGAGGATCGCCGTGATCTCCGAGCCCCCCAGCGAATGCGTGCGGCGCGCGAGCCGCTCGTCCCAGTCGCGGTGCTTCGGGTCGCCCCTGCCAGGGCCCTGGTGTCCCGTGACTGCGGTCATCGGCTTGGCTCCCTCTCCTGAGGCGGAGCAGAAATTGCCC
>JAWWPV010000278.1:0-10821 GCA_033854775.1 Trebonia sp. | reverse complement strand
CGGACCGCGCCCGGCCGGGTGGTCGCCGGGCTGCGCGCCCGCCGGCGGGCGGACGCCGGCCCCGTCGCCCTGGTCCCCTGCGACAACCTGAGCGGCAACGGCGAGGTGCTCCGCCGGGTGGTCATGGACCTCGCCGACGCGGCGGACCCGCGGCTCGCCGCCTGGATCGCCGAGTCGGTGTCGTTCGTGTCCACCGCCGTGGACCGGATCACCCCGCGCACCACCGCGGAAGACGTGGCCACCGCCGCCCGGCTGACCGGACGGGCCGACCGCGCCCCGGTGGTGACCGAGCCGTTCAGGGAATGGGTGCTCGCCGGCGACTTCCCAGGCGGCCGGCCGCCGTGGGAGGAGGCGGGCGCCAGGTTCGTCGCCGACGTCACCCCGTACGAGCGGCGCAAGCTGTGGCTGCTCAACGGCGCGCACTCGATACTCGCCTACGCCGGGCTGCTCCGCGGCCACCGCACCATCGCCGACGCCTGGGCCGACGACCGCTGCCGCGGCTGGGTGCACGACTGGTGGGCGGAGGCAACCAGGCACCTGCCGCCGTCCGTCGCGGCGTCGGGCGGCGCCTACGTGGACCAGCTCGCCGAGCGGTTCGGCAACCCCAGGATCGGGCACCTGCTCGACCAGGTCGCCGCCGACGGGTCGCAGAAGCTCAGGATGCGTGCCGTCCCGGTGCTCCGCCGCGAGCGTGCGGCCGGCCGCCGCGGCACCGCCTCGCTACGGATGATCGCCTGCTGGATCGTCTACGTCCGCGGCAAGCAGGACGGCCCGCCCGACCTTGCCGACCCGCTGGCCGCGACCCTGCTCGCCACCCGGCGGCCCGCGGACCTGCTCGCCCTGCTGGCGCCCGACCTAGCCGCGGACGCCGAGATCACCGCCGACCTCAGCGCCCTGCTAGCAGAGCACCAAAAGGGGCGGTAACCGAGCCCGCGGCCTGCGGCCTGGAACCCGCGGGCCGCGGCCTGAAAGAAGTCTCAGGCGAAGAAGTGCCGCCGGACGAACCGGGACATAGCAGGCTGGCGCATACACTGTCAAGGTAGAAGCTTGCAGTTACTCGCGCAACACGGACGACGATGTCACGGCGCCGGGAGATCATCGCTTGGAAGGCACCGTGGTGCGCAGGTTCACCATCACGGCGGTAGTCGCCGCCATCCTCCTGGCCGTCACGGGATGCCTGACGCCGCTGACCTCACAGCCGCCGCAGCCGACGCCGCCCAAGCAACTCGCGCCGGTCCCCACCCCGGCAAGCCCGCTGGTCGGCGTGTACGAGCCGGGGTCGCCGGGCAGCTACTCCGGCGTCACCGGGTTCACGAGCGCGACCGGCGTCAAGCCGAAGATCGTCGTGTACTACTCGTCGTGGAACGATCCGTTCGCCACGTCATTCGCCGAGACGGCCTGGGAGCACGGCGCCTACGTGCTCGTACAGCTTGAGCCGAGCAACGTGTCGCTGGCCTCCATCGCCGCGGGCGCGGCGGACTCCTACCTGCGCTCGTACGCGCAGGCCGTCGCCGCGTTCGGTTTTCCGGTGATCTTGTCCTTCGGGCACGAGATGAACGGCAACTGGTACTCCTGGGGCGACGGCCACACGGTGCCCGCGACGTACGTCGCCGCGTGGCGGCACATCGTCCAGGTGTTCCGGGCCGAGAAAGCGGCGAACGTCACCTGGCTGTGGGCGGTGAACTCGGTCGACGGGGCGTCAAGCGACCTGAGCCAGTGGTGGCCGGGCGCGTCGTACGTCAACTGGACGGGCATCGACGGCTACCTCTTCCAGTCCACGGACACCTTCGACTCGCTGTTCGGCTCGACCATCGCCGACATCCGCACGTTCAGCGACGCCCCGATGATGATCGCGGAGACCGCCGTGGGCACCACCTCGAACCGAAATAGCCAGATCAACGCGCTGTTCGCCGGGGTCAGCGCGAACAACCTCGCCGGGGCGGTCTGGTTCGACGAAGCCCAGGACTCCGGCCTCTACCACCAGGACTGGCGCCTCGAAGACGACCCGAGCGCGCTCAAGGCGTTCACCGCCGCGGTCGCGGCGAACCTCGGCGGGTAAGGGGGCTTTCATGCTCGAGGCACTGGTCATCGCCGGGCTCATCGCCGCGCCGCTCGGCTCCGCCGCGCTCTTCCTGCCCGGCAGGCATCGCTACGGGGCGGGCGCCCTGGCCGCGACCTGGCGGGTCATCGTCGCCGTCTTCGGGTCGGCGGTGCTCGGCGCCGCCGGCGCGGGAGTGCTGGACCTGCTGCACGCGACCGAAGGCAACGTCATACTCGGGGGAGCGGCCGTGACCGCGGTCGGCGTGCTCTGGCTCCCGGTCACCAGGAACTGGTCACCGCGCGCGCAGCTGTGCTGGGCGTCCTGCACCTACCTGTTCGCGGTCTACCTGGTATACGCGATCGAGTGGACGTTCGCCAGCGACCTCGGCCCGGCCAGCACGATCGGCGGCGTGCTGCTGTGGTGCCTCGAGGTGATCGCCGCGGCGATGTCCTGCGCCTACCTGTGGGAGCTGTGCGACGCGCTCGGCACAGAGCACTGGCGCCGCCGCCGGCCGCCGCTCGACCCGCGCCACCGGGTACCCACCGAGGTGCTGCGCAAAGTGGACTCGGCCACGGACAACCGCCCGCCCCTCGTCAGCCTGCACGTCCCGGCCCACAACGAGCCGCCCGCCATGGTCATCGAGACGCTCAGGGCGCTGCTGCGCCTCGACTACCCCCGCGTGCAGATCGTCGTCATCGACGACAACACCGACGACGAGTCGCTGTGGCGCCCGGTCGAGTCCTGGTGCAGGCGGCACAACGTCACGTTCAAGCACCTGCAGGACTGGCCCGGCTACAAGTCGGGCGCGCTGAACTACGCGCTGCAGCACCTCACCGACCCGGACGCCGAGATCATCGGCGTGGTCGACTCCGACTACCAGGTCGAGCCGCAGTGGCTGCGCGACTGCGTGCCCCTCTTCGCCGACCCGTGGATCGGGTTCGTGCAGGCGCCGCAGGACTACCGGGACTGGCAGAGCGCCCGCTACTACCGGCGGCTCTACTACTCGTACAAGTACTTCTTCGCCGTCTCCCAGCCCTCGAGGAACGAGCGCGACGGCGCGATCTTCGCCGGCACCATGGGCCTCATCCGGCGGGTCGCACTCGACGAGCTCGGCGGCTGGGACGAATGGTGCATCACCGAAGACGCGGAGATCTCGCTCCGGCTGCTCCGCGCCGGCTGGTCGGGCATGCACGTCGACGAGTCGGGCGGCTACGGCATCATGCCGCTGACGTTCGAGGCGCTCAAGGGCCAGCGGTACCGCTGGTGCTTCGGCGGCATCCAGATCCTGCGCATGCACTGGAAGGACATGCTCCCCGGCGGGGAGACCACGAAGAACCACCTGTCGGAGGGGCAGCGCTGGGCCTACCTGTCGGGCGCGCTGCAGTGGTACGGCGACCTGCTCGGGCTGCTGTTCTTCATCTTCCTGCTGGCCGGCGCCGTGAACCTGGCGACGGGCGGCGGGCAGCTCTTCCGCAAGCTGACGATCTTCCTCGTCGCCGCCGTCCCCGTGCTGCTGCTGCTCGGCCTGGTCCGCGCGATCGCGCTGCTGCGCCGCGGCACCGGCGCGACCTGGCGCGACGCGATGGGCGCGTTCTTCATCTGGCAGTCCACCTCGCTCGTGGTGGCCCGGGCGTCGGTCATCGCCCTGTTCGCGAAGCAGGCCGCGTTCCTGCGCACGCCAAAGACCAGCGAGCGGACCAGCTGGTTTCACGCGCTGCGGGCCAACTGGGCGGAGACCATCCTCGCGCTCTGCGGCGTGGCGGGGATCGCCGGCGGGCTGACCAAGTGGAGCACGCTTGGCGGCCCGCTGCTGGCCGGCCTGCTGTTCGTGCCCACGCTCGGCATGGCCGCCGCCCCGTTCAACAGCTGGGCCGCCCGCCGCGCCGCACTCCCCGCCTACCTGCGCCAGCGCCGCGAGACTGAGTACCGCCGCGACCGCCGCTCCTTCGCCGCGGGTGTCTCGACCGGGGGCGCTATCGCCGTCGCCCTGATCGCGGCCGCCGCGATCGCGCTGATGCTCACCGGCCGCCTCATCCACGCGCCGAGCCTCGTCCAGCCGATCCAGCCTCCGGCCGCGACGGCGACCACCCCGGCACCGTCCGCAACCCCCACGCAGACGCCGACCGCAACGCCAAGCAGCACGCCGACCGCGACCCCGAGCAGCACGACGCCCACGCCGACGCCGACGCAAAGCAGCACGCCGACGGCGACCCCGACCACCGCCACGCCCACGGCGACGTCGCCAACCACGCCGCCCGCGTCGTCGTCGGCCCCGGCCACGCCGTAAGGCCCGAACGCGAGCGCCGCACGGCCGCCTGCGGTCGACCGGCCGCATCCCCTTTTTGATTTTTCCGAACGACTTCTTGATTTCTCCCATCCCGCTCACCCGATTGCCTGGGCCCGGCGCTCGGCGGCGCGCGTGACAGACCCACCCGCTCGCCCCGAGCGGCGGCAGGGCCCCGGGGAGGTGTCGAGACTCATCCCGTCGACAACAGGGCGGGCAGTTCAGCGATCGTGATCACCTGCGCCTCTCGGGGGAAGATCTTCTCGATAAGGAAGTCGTGCACGTCAGAGTGGAAGTCCGCGCTGGCGTCAGCAAGGACGACGACCCGGTAGTCGCGGTCGTGTGCGTCGCGAAGGGTGGAGAGCACCACGCCGCTCGTGGTGATCCCGGCGAGGATCAGGGTGGTGATGTTGCGGTCCCGCAGTTGAGTGTCGAGGTCAGTGGTGGAAAAAGCGCCGACGCGAGTCTTGCGGACAATGATGTCGCCGGGTTGGGGGGCCAGGTGATCGTGGACCGCGGTCGCGGGCGACTCGCTGTGGGCCGCTCTACCCGCCGCGACGAAGGGCGCCAGCATGCTGTGAGCGGGGACCGCGTCGTACTCGGCGTCTTCGAACCCCACCCGGACATACCCGCTGTGTCCATCGCGGTCACGGACGATGGCCATGGCGTCTGCGACCCGCGCGAGCAGCGCCCCGGCCTCGCTGATGGCACCGAGCGCCCTCGCTTGAAAGTCCATCACCAGCAGCGCCGTGTGCCGGGGATCGATGGTCGGAAGGATGTCGGTCACTGGTCGTTGCCTCTTTCGCTGGGCGTTGCGGGGTCACGGGCTTGAGAGCTCTACTTGCGCGGGCTCATCCGGCATCCCGCCGTGGCGGGATGGATCGGGAATTGATGTTGGCGGACGACAGGCAGTGGAGCCCGCGTCAGCCACCGCCGGCTCCGGCCGGCGCCGGCCGGTCATGACCAGGGCGACGACGAGGGCGATGACCAGGAAGACGGCGGCGCCGGCGAGCGCAGCTGACACGCCGTGGGCCAGGACCTGGGCCGCTTCGCGCTTGGCATCGAGCCCGGCCGCCGGGTGGGATGACGCGTGTGTGCTGGCCGCGGCGAACACCGAGGTCAAGATGCCCAGCCCCAGGGAGGCGCCGACTTGCTGGGCCACGTTGAGCAGGCCCGACGCGGCGCCGGAGTCCTCGGGGGCCACGCCGGCGATCCCCCGGGTGGTGAGGGTGACGATGGCGATCCCGAGCCCGGCCCCGAGCAGGACCATCGGGATGGCGATGCCAGGGAAGTACGCGGTGCCGGCCGACAGGCGGCTGACCCACAGCATGCCGGCCAGCTCGGTCACCAGCCCGGCGATAAGCAGGCGGGTCACTCCGAACCGGCCGGCCACCTTGGCCACGACCTGGGCCGTGCCGAACACCACGACGGTCTCGGGGAGGAACGCCACCCCGGCCTCGATGGCGCTGAAGTTGAGGACCCCTTGGAGGAACTGGGTCAGGAAGAAGGTCGACGAGAACAAGCCGCCGACCACCAGCAGGCGGGTGAGGTAGGAACCCGACCGCTCCCGGCTGGCGAAGAGGCGCAACGGCATGATCGGCTGCCCGGCCCGCATCTCGATGAGCAGGAACCCGCCGAGAAGGGCGGCGCCGGCCACGAAGGCGGCGATCGTGCCGGGGTCGCTCCACCCCGACGAGCCGGCCCGGACGAAGCCGTACACGATGCCGGTCATCCCCAAGGTGCCGGTCAGCGCCCCCAGCAGGTCGAAGTGACCGGTCGTGCGGTCGGTCTCCGGCAGGTACCGGGGGGCGAGGGCGATGACCGCCGCTCCGACCGGCACGTTGATGAACAGCCCCCACCGCCAGGAGATCCAGCTGGTGAGCAAGCCGCCGATGACGATGCCGACGCTGCTCGCTGCGCCGGCGACGGCCCCGTAGTAGGCGATGGCCCGCGTGCGCCGGGGACCGGGCGGGAAGCTGGCCATGAGCAGGGTCAAGGTGGAGGGCACGGCCACGGCTGCGGCTATCCCCTGGACGGCCCGGGCGGTGAGGAGCCAGGCCGATGACTCGGCCAGCCCAGCGAAGAGCGAGGCCACGGTGAACAGGGCGATGCCGGCGATGAACACCCGGCGCCGCCCGAGGAGATCGCCGGCCCGGGCCCCCAGCAGCAGGAGCCCGCCGAACGGCAGCGTGTAGGCGTTCTGGACCCATGACAGCCCGGTGGGAGAGAAGTGCAGGGCAGCGTGCATGCTGGGGAGGGCGGTAGTGATGACCGACAAGTCGACAACGGCCATGGCCTGGGCGGCGAGGATGATGGCCAGCACGACCGTCGACGATCGCGAGGACCCTTCAGTGCGCTCAGGAGCGCGCTGAATCTGGCAGGACGGCATTGGGGTGAACCTTTCCGAGTCGTTAGGGCGACTGCCGCCCCCCCACCGCGCGGTAAAGTGGAGGCGTACCTCCGTAACTATATCGGAGGGGTGCCTCCGGTTGCAAACGGAAGATCGGAAAGTTGCAGGAACGCAGATGCCACGACGCAGTGAAGAACCACGAGCAGCCGGCGGGGTGAGCGAACCGGTGACCACCGGGGGGACGGTTGCGTCCGGGTCGCGGGGCCGCCCGCAGCGGGCCGACGCCCGGCGGAACTACGACAAGCTGGTCGCCGCGGCCCGGGAGGTGTTCGCCGAGGACGGGGTGGAGGCGTCGCTGGAGGAGGTCGCCCGGCGGGCCGGGGTGGGGATCGGGACGCTGTACCGCCACTTCCCCGCCCGCCAGGACCTTTTCGACGCGGTCTACCTCGACGAGGTGGAGGCCATCTGCCGCTGGAGCGACGAGCTGGACGACCTCCCGGCGTGGGACGCGTTTGTCAGCTGGACCGACCAGCTGGTGGCCTATGTGTCCACCAAACGCGCGCTGGCCGAGGCCCTCAACCACAACTCCCAGATGTTCCAGGCCGGCCGGGCGGCCGTCCAGGAAAGTGGCGAACGGTTCCTGGCCCGCGCCGTGGAGGCCGGCGTCGCCCGGCCGGGGCTGAGTTTCGACGACGTGCTGCGGCTGGTGGCCAGCATCACCATGGTGGACGTCGTCGATTCCGGCCAGCGCGACCGCATCCTCCGCTTGGCGCTCGACGGCCTGCGGTACCAGCCCTCCGGCGCCTGACCGAGCCCGGCCCCGCGCCCATCAACGATCCGGCAGGCTGAGCGGGACGCTAGCGGAAGTGCCCGGGTTCTGGCTTACGATGACTACGGACGCTGAGAGCTTGCCGGGGGCAGGCTCAGCTGTGCCGTCCCCGGCACCGACCGGACGGGACGGCACCCAGGACGGGGGTACTCCCCCGCCTAGATGGAACTGGATGGATGTCATGCCGACCGTGCAGCACGCCGAACAGCCGGGGGGCCACGGCCAGCGGGTCAGCGAAAGCGAGCCAGCTGACGGCCGCGCCGCCCGGTCGCACCGTTCCCGCCGGGCGATCGTCGACGCGATGCGCGCGCTGCACGCCGAAGGTGACCTCCGCCCGACCGCGCCGCGCGTGGCCGAGCGGGCCGGGGTGTCGCTGCGCACGGTCTGGCAGCAGTTCGCCGACATGGAGACGCTGCTGGTCGAGGCGAATCGCCGCGACGACGAGATCGTGCGATCGCTGGTGGAGCGAATCGACCCGGACCAGCCGCTGGCCGTACGGGTCGCCTTGTTTACCGGCCAGCGGGCGCGGATCCTTGAGCAGATGACGCCGACCTGGCGGGCGGCTCGCTTGTACGAGCCGTTCTCGCGGGAGCTCACCCGGCATAAAGTACGGACGTTGGGAATCGCCAAGGCGGACCTCGAGGCTGTTTTCGCGGCGGAGCTAACGGAACTCGCCGGGACGAAGCGCCAACAGCTGCTCGACGGCCTGCACGCGATCAGCATCTGGTCGTTCTGGGAGTCGCTGCGCACCGAGCTCAACCTCGACCCGGGACAGGCCGGGGAGCTTCTCCGCGCCACCTTCACCGCGCTGCTCGCCGAGGCCGGGTTCTCCTGACAGCCGCGGGCCGCCCGCTGATCCCGCTCGGCGCGGGCCGGCGGCAGCGGACACCGAATCAGTTCTTCTGCCCGCACCATTGAATTTGCGCGGATCGTGCGGATACATTGACCTGCACGTCCCTTTCACGGGATGGCTGCCAACAAGGATGATGGCGAGGTCAGTATGAGCGTGACCGCGGACACTGCCGGTCTTGGACACAAAAGCAGCACATCATGGCTATGGCAACGGCAGCTGGGGACGTATCCCGATACCAGGCCGCGCATGGTCTACCTGGCGATTACCGTACTGGCCACGATCATGCTCTACTACGAGCTGTACGTGGCCGGCTCGGTGTCCACGCTGATCCTGTCCAACCTGCACGCGTCCTTCAACTTCTTCGTGTACCTGCTGGCCTTCGGAAACCTGATCGGGGCGTTCGGCGCGCTGCTGGCCGGTCTCACCGACCGGCTGGGCCGGGCCAACCTGGTGGTCGGCGGACTGCTGATCACCGGCATCATGACCGCCTTCGTCCTGCCGAACGCGACCAACAAGTGGGCCTACGGCATCGAGGGCTTCGCCGTCGGCCTGGTCGAGGGCGTCTGCCTGGTCGCCACCCCGGCCCTCATCCGCGACTTCTCCCCGCAGCTGGGGCGGGCCACGGCGATGGGATTCTGGACCGTCGGCCCGGTCGCGGGCAGCCTGATCGTCGCGGTCATCGGCAGCGCCACCGTCCCCGCGGTCGTCACCAACGACCGGATCTGGACCCACCAGTACCTCATCTGCGGCATCGCCGGCCTCGTCGTCTTTGTGATCGCCCTGCTCGGGCTGCGAGAGCTCTCCCCCCGGCTGCGCGATCAGCTGATGGTGTCGATCCGTGACCGCGCCCTGGTCGAGGCGCGGGCCAAGGGGCTGGACGTCGAGGCGGCGCTGCGCCACCCGTTCCGCCAGCTGCTCAAGCTCGACATCGTCGTCTCCGCGTTCGCGGTGTCGGTCATGCTGCTCATCTACTACACCGCCGTCGGGTTCTCGCTCATCTACCTGACCACCGTGTTCGGCTTCTCGGTCAAGGACGGCAACGGCCTCGGCAACTGGAACTGGGGCTTCAACGTCATCGCGGTGCTGCTGGTCGGGATCATCTCCGACCGCTTCCGGGTGCGGAAGCCGTTCATGGTGCTCGGCGGAGTCATCGCCGCGGTCATGGTCGTGGTCTACCTGGAGCAGGCCGGCCACCACCCCGGCTACTACACGGTCGCGCTCATGCTCGCGGGACTGTCCCTCGGGCTTGGCATCGCCTTCGCCCCGTGGATGGCGAGCTTCACCGAGACGGTGGAGGCCAGGAACCCGGCGCTCACCGCGACCGGCCTGGCGATCTGGGGCTGGATCCAGCGGCTCGTGGTCTTCGTCTCCTTCCTGGTCATCCCGGCCGTCGTCAGTTCGGTCACCCCGCTGGTCACCTACGGGTCGACGGTTCAGGCCTACGCGGCCCAGTACGCTCCCCAGCTCGCCTTCGCGCAGGCCCACCCGGCCGTGGTAGCCGACGCGCAGAAGGTCCCGCCGACGGTGCTGGCCACCGCGGCAGCCATCCCGCCGACGGTGACCAGCACCGCTGCGAAGATCCCGCCGGCCGTGCTCACCACCGCCAGCACGTACAGCACGCAGCTGGCGAACGCGGTGAAGTTCGCGCCCGAACTGACCGTGATCCAGGCCCACCCGGCCCTGTTCACCAAGCTGGCCGCCGCCCCCTCCAACCCGGCCCTGCAGGCGCAGGCCATCGCCGCCGCGGGCGGCGGGGCTAAGGGCCTCGGCGTGCTCACCACGATCGCCGCCAACCAGGCCGCCATCAACGGCGTCATCGCGGTCGGCCCGCAGCTGCAGACCGTCGCTCCGTACGCGGCCGACCTGCAGGTCATCGCCCCGTACTCGGCCCAGCTGAAAACCATCGCACCGTACTCCACCGAGCTGACGGCCATCGCCCCGTACGGCGCGCAGCTGACGGCCCTGTCCAAGGTGCCGCATGCGGTGACCGCTTACCTCACCGCCCACGGCGCCGCAGTGCAGTCGGCCGCCGCCGCCACGGTAGGCCAGTGGAAGACCTGGTACTGGATCTGCTTCGGCGGAATCATCGTCTTCCTGCTCTCGATCCCGCTGCTGCGCGGCCGCTGGCGCACCAAGGACGCCAAGCGCGACGAGGAAGAGCACGAGGCCGTGGTCCAGGCGGAACTGGCCAAGCTCAACGCCTAAGCGCGCGGCCCGCGCGACGGCCATATCCAGGCAGCCGGACACAGTCCCCGCGCCCGACCCTGCGGGAACTGTGTCCGGCGTTTTTCACGGCGCCGTCGCTGTCGTGGTCCCCGCTGTCCCCGGGTTACGATTGCCCCGGTTTGCCGCAGTGACCATTTCACGCCGATAGGTGCGCCCCATGACGACGCAGGCAACGCGCGAGGAAACGACCGTCGCGATCGTGGGCGGGGGTGTTGCCGGGCTGACCGCCGCGATGCTG